>JBEVKW010000142.1:0-41079 GCA_040509495.1 Chitinophagaceae bacterium
AGGGCGATAGTCATCAAACCTGACTTCATAAGGTGTCAGGTTATTGACCACGTTATCGGAGATCACCTGTCCAAAGTCCGGGATGAGCGTGGCGTCAAGGGTAAAACTTTCGTTGATCCCGTATTTCACATCCATTCCCCCGCTTTTCAGCCATTCGGACCGGTAACCGTCGCGCTCGGGCGTATTCCGGATGCCGGTAGACAGGTAGGGGGAGAAACTTAACCGCAGTGGAGGTTGTATATTCTGCAGATCGTGTAAAACGCCAAACTGGTTTACAAAGCCATTGACCTGTGGGTCTACAAAATTCCAGAAGGTTGTTTCATTATTTCGCCTGACGAAACGGAGAAATTGCAGGCCCCAGCTCTGCACTTCATTTTTACTGAACCGCAACGATAGATAGGGGATCTTCATTTCCGCCACCCAGCCGTCTGACCTGATGGTGACCTTACTTTCCCATACGGCGTCCCAGGTTTTGTCACCATACTCGCCAAACCCGGTGGTGATATTCGGCGCAAGCCGTGCATCAGTTTGCACATTGGAAGAGGTAACGAGGAACTGGAATCCGTTCTGCTGGTCTTTGTAAGTATCGAAAAAAACGGAGAAATAGTCGAGATCTTTTTGCTGCTCTTCATCGCGGGCGGTGATCTGGCGGCGGATCATCGCGGAGTCGTCATACAAATAAGCACCGATGTAGATGGCGTCATCATCATAGACGACCTTCACTTCTGTGCGCTGGGAGGCGGGAACACCGACGTTGGGAAAATTCTGTATGAACCCTGTAGCAGGAATAATTCCCTGCCAGGCAGCATCGTTGAGCAGCCCGTCGATGACAGGCCCCTGGTTGATTTTGGTTGCTTGCAATGTTTTTCCCTGGGAAAATATAGTCACATGGCCCAACAGCAGCAGACTCAAACAAAGAATTCTACTTCTTAACATACAGTCAGTTCCCGGACAAATATATCACGTCTGGTCTGAACGGAAAAAACCGGTCTGCAAAAAAACGCAGTAAGACTGAAATTTTTCCTGGCCTAAGCCTTAATTCATCTTTTTCTTAAGGGAAACTACTTGCTCCTGGAGGTCGTTCACAATATTTGCCAGCTGCCCCATGTCCCACCGCTGCTGGTTGGTTGCTTTGGAAATGATCATTTGTGCCTGCCACATTTCAAGCACATCATCTGTATTTACTGTATAAGGGTGGTAGATCGGGTTATCACTTACGAGTGTGAGCTTATTTTTTGCCCGGGTCGCTTTCTGAACGCGTTTATAAACGATCCCTTCATTGCGGGAAACAACAATACACGCCGCATCATTCTTGATATCATCGATGCTATCTACTTTCTCTCCCACGATCACCGATCCGCTGGGTGTAGGCAGCATTGAATCTCCAATGATCTCGAACGCACGGTAATTCCCGCCGGCAAGCATGGGCAGGGTAAATGTATTCAGTTCGTCTACAAATTCAGGATCTGCATAACCGGCAAGATAACCGGCAGCTGCTTTCATAGGCACGAACGGAATATCGGTACGGCCGGACGCCAGCTTCATCGCACGGCGTTTCGCCAGATAATTGCTTTTATTATCACTCAGATCCTTTCTCAGCAGATCATCCAGTGTCAGTTTGAAAATATCGCATACCACTTCCAGCACATCAATGCGCGGTTCTGCTCTCTCCTCTTCGTATGCACCCAGTAAAGAACGTTTGATACGGAGCTTATTCGCAAATTCTTCCTGCGTCCAACCGCGCAGTTTGCGCAGATACTTCAGATTCTGGTTAGAGATTGCCATATTAAACTAACTTATTTAGTGCAAAATACTAACTTTTTTAACAACAGAAAAAAAATGTTCGACTTTAGGGATGGTCTATAGCAGATGGCACCGATGTGCACTATAAGGAGAAGCCTTGGCACAGGAAACCCAGCATTCGTATCAAAACCTTTTGTCGGCCATCTGCCATCGGCCATCTGCCATCGAAATTCAGCCATCGACCACCGACTTTCCCCAACCCCTTGACTCTTCAAAAATTATCGTCACCTTTGTGACTTCTATGGCTACAAAGAAAAAAACACCAGCAAAGAAAAAATCTGCTGCTCCTAAAGTGACCGGCAAAGACAAACCTGTTATCCTGATCACCAATGATGATGGTGTAACCGCCCCCGGGATAATGAATCTTGTGGAAGCGGTCAAAGACATGGGCAAGATCGTGGTGGTGGCACCCGATAAACCTCAATCCGGAATGGGCCACGCTATTACCATCGGTCATCCGCTCCGCCTGCAGAAAGTAACTACGTTTGGAGATATCGAAGCATATTCCTGTACGGGTACGCCGGTTGACTGTGTGAAGCTTGCTGTCGATAAAGTATTGCACCGCAAACCGGATCTTTGCCTGAGCGGTGTGAACCATGGAGCCAATCACAGCATCAATGTGATCTACTCCGGTACTATGTCTGCCGCTGTGGAAGCTGCGATTGAAAGCATTCCTTCAGCTGGTTTTTCCCTGCTTGACTACAGCATTGAAGCCGACTTCTCCGGCGCCCGCAAATACGCGAGAATGGTAGTGGAAAAGATGCTGACGACAAAACTGGACAAACACACCGTGTTCAATGTGAACATCCCCGCATTGCCCCCCGATCATATCAAAGGATTGAAGATCTGCAAACAGGCCTATGCTAAATATGAGGAAGACTTTATCACGCGCCAGGATCCGCATGGCCGCGTTTACTACTGGCTGACCGGGGAATTCGTAAATTTTGACAAAGGACGTGATACAGATGTCTGGGCGCTGGCGAATGGATATGTTAGTTTGGTGCCCGTACAATTTGATCTCACCAATTACGTTCTAAAGTCCAAACTGGAAAAACTTTGGAAATGATATTTAAACGGGACAACCTTCAACTCGGATTGATTCTTGGCCTTCTTGGGCCGGTTCTTGGATTAATGGTCATCTACCTGGCCAGCTATTCATCAGTCTCGCTCGGCATTTTCCTCGAAAGTTTTTTCACAGATAAGCGCCTGCTGACTCCGATCGGATCGCTTTCCTTACTGGCAAACGTTGCCTTATTCACCATATTTGTCAATACCCGCCGCGATAAGACTGCTAAAGGGATCTTTGTCATAACAGTGATCTTTGGGATCGCCATCCTGATCCTCAAAGTCACGAATTAGGGAAACTAAAAAGTCAAAATTAAAAAGTAAAAAATAGCGTCTTCAGATTGATTTTCCCGATGCCCGACGAGGTTTTCTCTACGGCAACTGAAAGATCAAACTAATCAAACGAGGCTGGTTTTTAATTTTTACTTTTGACTTTTTACTTTATAATTTCCCTCATGAAGTATTACATCATAGCAGGCGAAGCTTCTGGAGATCTGCATGGCAGCAACCTGATCCGTGAGATCAAACAACTGGATGAGGCTGCCAGTATCCGCTGCTGGGGTGGCGACAAAATGCAGGCTGCCGGCGGTGAATTGGTGAAACATTACCGCGAGCTCGCCTTCATGGGTTTTACAGAAGTATTGATGAACCTCCGCACTATTTTCAGGAATCTGAAATTCTGCAAAGAAGATATTCTCGCCCATAAACCAGACACGCTGATACTGATCGACTATCCCGGGTTTAATCTCCGGATTGCGAAATGGGCACGCGAGCAGGGATTGAAAGTGATCTATTATATCAGTCCGCAGGTATGGGCATGGAAGGAAGGCCGCGTGAAAATGATGAAGGAATGCATTGACAAAATGCTGGTCATACTTCCTTTCGAAAAAGATTACTTCAAAACAAAATGGAACTGGGAGGTAGAATATGTGGGCCATCCACTTGTGGAAGTGGTAGATGCCAAACAGGCCGAACCGCCTCCACCCGCTTTTGCGGAAAAACCCGTGATCGCCCTGCTTCCCGGCAGCCGCAAACAGGAAATACTGAAAAAACTACCGATCATGCTATCGGTCAGTCCACGCTTTCCCGATTACCAGTTTGTTGTAGCTAAAGCTCCCGGACTGGAAGAAAGTTTCTACGATGAACTGATGAAGGATTACACTAACGTTTCTTACGTTTCTAACAGAACATATGATCTGCTCCGCCAGTCGAAAGCCGCGCTGGTAACATCCGGCACCGCCACACTGGAAACTGCCTTATTCGCCGTACCTGAAGTGGTTTGTTATAAGGGCTCTCCTATC
This sequence comes from Chitinophagaceae bacterium, assembly GCA_040509495.1. GTDB lineage: Bacteria > Bacteroidota > Bacteroidia > Chitinophagales > Chitinophagaceae > Terrimonas_A. The sequence goes on from JBEVKW010000142.1 coordinate 4,170, forward strand.
TCTTATGAGATCGCAAAAAGGGTGATCAAAGTGAAGTACATCTCACTGGTAAACCTGATCATGGATAAGCTGGTGGTGAATGAACTGATCCAGCATGAGCTGACAGTAGAGAATCTGCATCGAGAGCTGAACGCGCTGTTAAACGATGAGAAGCGTAAAGCCCAGCTCAAAAAAGATTATGAAGATCTTCGTCAGCTGCTCAGTGAAGGTGGAAATGCTTCACATAAAGCTGCTGTGTCCATTGTGGACTGGCTTAAAGGAAAAAACTGATCCTTATTTACGAATAAGTTTGACGGCAAGAATGATCATGCAGATGATAAAGACCAGCAGGCTGATCTTGTTTGTCCAGTGCATGAACCTGATCTCGCGATTGCTCGGTTGGTCAGGATCTTTTTTCCGGAGATAAAAATATTCGCCCAATTGTTTGAATACACCCATGCGGCAAAGGTAGGATTTTGAAGGGAACGGGGGATAATTTGACTGGAGTATAAGTATCGCAGAGAGCGCAAAGAAGACGCAAAGAGCGCGAAGATCATCTTTTGCATTCCCTGTGTCCTCTTTGGGCTCTCTGCGATACTTATATACGCCAGTCAGTTATACGAAACCTACATACTGAACACCTTTTCCTTTTCGGTCATTCGCTGTAGTAATACGCATTGATTTCGCGCGCGCACCAGGTTATGTCCCGGGTACGATGGCTGATAATACAGGTCATTCTGCAGATAGTCTGTCAGAAAACGAAGCGCCTGCATATACGTCATAAAGATCCCTGCGTAAAAGAAAGCACCTTTTTCCGCATCGGTCAGCTCGTCTTTCATTTCTTCGAGATATCCCTCCACGATCGCCTGGTAAAAATCATCCCGGATCAGGATATTGTCCGTATCCTTTTCTTCTTCACTTACAGGAGAGAGATAAGTACGCATCATATCGCCGAGATCGCTGATGAAATAACCGGGCATTAATGTATCCAGATCGATCACGCAAATACCCTTGCCTGTTGCATCAAACAGTACGTTGCTGATCTTTGTATCGTGGTGCGTAACACGGATGCGGAAGGCGGGATCATTTTTGATCTCCTTGAATCGTTCCACGATACTGCTTTTACTTAAAAGAAGATGTGCAAGCTCTCTTGACTCCCGGATCCTGGTGGATGATCCGCTGTTTAAGGCAGCAGTAAAATCACGGTAACGAAATTCCAGATCGTGAAATGAAGGGATCGTGATCCGTAGCTGCTTTGCATCAAAACCAGCCAGCAACCTGGTAAACTTTCCGAATTGCCGTGCTGCTTCGTAAGCCTGACACGTCGTTTCAACCGTATTCTTCGAATGCGATCCGCTGACAAACGGAAACAGCCTGTAATAGCCCTCGCCTTCTTTATGCACAATAGAATTGCCCTGTTGAGAGGTTACAGGCGCTACGAAATGATAACCGGGATGGGATTGCTTCAGATAATCAGCAACAAGTCGGAGGTTATAAGCAATATCGTCAGGTGAAGAAAATACTTCCTCATTGATCTTTTGCAGGATAAATACCTGGTCTTCCATAAAGACCTTCCAGGTATGGTTGATCAGACCTGTACCGATCCTCTCCAGGCTCACCTGCTTTGGTTGAAAACCATACGCAGACAGAACGGACTCATTCATCACATTTCAGCATTTGGGTGTGTGGTTAGCAGGGATAATATTTTTCCCGGTGCTTATAACGGTCGTTGAATTAATATTCGTCATTAAGTGCAAATACAGGCTTGCGATACATCCACTGGCCGCCTGTAAAATCAGGAAACTCCACGGTCTGGTTTCCTAAGGAAATAGACTGTTCGCTTAACGGCGTGATCGCACTCCAGGCGGCAGCATCGTATACATCCATTGGCGTGGCAGTGTTGCGTTTGATCGCTTCGATAAAAGAATGCACAACAAAAAAGTCCATTCCCCCGTGCGCCGCGCCGGCCGTTTCCTTACTCCAGCGTTGCCACAACGGATGATCATATTTTGTCAGCCAGTCAGCTGCCGGATCCCACTGATGTGCTTTGGCTGATCTATCCTGTATATAAACACTTTTATTCAGATCCATCCATAAGCCTTCCGTACCCTGCACGCGAAAGCCCAGCGAATACGGCCTTGGTAAATTTGTATCATGCTGCAACAGGATGGTTTCGCCGTTCGCACAGGCGAGCTGCGTGGTCACGATATCTCCAAGTTTAAATTCAACCTTCGCATTCGGATGATCGGCTCCGCCTTTCTTCACGATATACTGATGCAGTCCTCGGCCTTTTGTTGCAAAGGAGTTCAAACTAACAAAACGGTTTCCCCTGTTGATATTGATATAGTGCGCGATCGGGCCGATGCCATGTGTAGGATAAAGATCTCCGTTCCGGTGAACAGAATGTTCCGTTCTCCAGTGAGCCTCTGAAAATCCTTTCTCTCCAAACTCTACACCATTGCCGTAAGGATGAACACCATCATTGAATTTGACTTCACGAAGATCATGCTGATAACCTCCCTGCAGGTGCAGCAGTTCACCAAACAATCCCTGGCGAACCATATTCAATACCGCCATCACATCGCGGCGATAACAAACATTTTCCATCATCATCACATGCCCCTGGTACCGCTCAGCTGCTTTCACCACATCCCAGTGGTCCTGCAACGTGATACCCAATACTACTTCGGTACCAACATAACGGATACCAGCTTCCAGCGCACCGATGATCATCGGTTTATGCCATTCCCATGGCGTTGCGATGATCACTGCATCAATACCTTTTGCGGACAGCATTTTTCTCCAGGCATCTGTGCTCCCTGTATAAACCTGTGGCATTTTTTTTCCGCTTTTTGTGATCATGTCTCTCGCGGTTTTCAGCATTCTGTCGTCCACATCACAAATAGCCACCAGTTCTGTATCCGCCCGGCGAAGTACAAGATCCAGATGGTTCTGACCACGCAGGCCCACGCCGATGATGCCGATCCTGACTTTTGCGTCAGCGGTTTCCTGACCCCAGACAGTTGATGGCAAAACAGCGACTGATGCGGCTGCCAGCGTTCCGTTTCTGACAAATTCTTTACGATTCATTAGTTGATTTTTGTCCTTCACAGTGAAAATAACAGATAAATAGATAGGAAAACCGCGCAATCGTTTGAGCGAAAAGGGAGAATAAAAGGGCAATCGTTTGTTTTACGGATATAGCACAGGAGTATCGCAAAGGACGCAGAGGCTGCGCGAAGTACGCAAGGAAATACTTAGCGTACCTTGCGGCTTCTTTGCGTACTTCGCGATACTCCCGCCCGTTTAAAAACAGGATCTACCTTCCTCTTTGATCGAATATTCACATGCCACCCTAATAAATCCTATATTCGATCCTATAAAAATTCACCTGTGAAATACAAGGCTTTCCTGTTTGACATGAATGGAACGATGATCGATGACATGCGGTATCATATTGAGGCATGGCACCGGATACTGAACGAGCTTGGGGCCGGGATATCGATTGAGCGAATGAAAGAAGAATGTTATGGTAAGAATGACGAACTGCTGGAAAGGATCTTCCCGGGACGGTTCTCACCGGAAGAAAAGAAAAAGATGAGCTGGGAAAAGGAGCAGCAATACCAGGACTCCTTCCGTCCTCACCTGAAGCTCCTGGATGGCCTGGCAGAAGTGCTCGCAAAAGCGAAAAAGGACGGCATAAAAATGGCCATCGGCTCGGCCGCAATTATGTTCAATATAGATTTCGTCGTAGATGAATTACAGATCCGTGACTACTTTGATGCGTTGATCAGTGCGGATGAAGTCAGCGTAAGTAAACCCGATCCTGAAACATTTCTTGTTTGCGCGGAAAAACTTGGCGCAGCACCTGAAAACTGCCTGGTTTTTGAAGATTCGCCGAAAGGAGTAGAAGCAGCCGCAAGAGCGGGGATGGATTGTGCAGTGATCACCAGTTTACACGGGAAGGAAGATTTTGACGGTATTTCCAATATTGTTAGGTTTATGAAAGACTATACCGCGTTCAACTGGTAGTTCCATTCATCAAAAACGCAACCATAACGGGTTTACATTTATCCCGCAGCTTGTACTATGACAAAATACCAACACCAGACAAGATTACTCGCCGCTATTGACTGCATCATCTTCGGCTTTGACGGCACCATGCTGAAGCTATTACTGGTACAGCGCGCTATCCAACCCGAGAAAGGCCGCTGGAGCCTGATGGGTGGCTTTATTCAGCCAGACGAAAGCGCCGATGTAGCGGCTGTGCGTGTATTGAAAAAACTGACAGGCCTCGAAGGCGTATATCTTGAGCAATTACATACGTTTTCCGACCCCAAACGCGATCCGATCGAACGGACCTTATCTGTTACGTATTTCGCACTGATCGATATTCACCGGTATGAACAACAACTGAGTGATGAATATCATGCAGAATGGTTTGCACTGACCGAAATACCGCAACTGATATTCGATCATCCGGAAATGATGTACATGGCACAGGAGAAACTGCGCTACAAAGCTGCACTCCATCCACTTTTATTTGAACTTCTTCCAAAGAAATTCACCCTTCCTCAATTACAGAGCCTTTACGAATGCGTCTATGATATGCCATTTGATAAAAGGAATTTTACCCGCAAAGTACTTTCCACGAAACTGCTGGTAAAACAAAAAGATAAAGACAAAGGAAACTCTAAAAAAGGAGCTTTCTTTTATAAGCTGGATAATAAGCAATACAAGGCCAATTTGCACGCTTTCCTGAACATTATCCCTAACCCGCCGATCGGGTAGTATTATTTTTTTATCCGGACTATAAGTGTTACTTTGACACGAATTGTCGCTGTATGAATTACCTCCGGTCTGAGCCAGCGTCTTCATAACCATCCCGGTTATATCTTTGCGTAGATCAGGCTTACTGTCTTCATAATTGCGGCTGCAAAAATTATTCACTGCAAACATTGCAAAACAGTTATATGAAAAAACAATCAGGCCTTTTACTCGCAGGAGCCGTTATGACAATGGCCGCCTGTAACAATGAATCCAATACTGATAACAGTACAGTATCAAAAAAAGACACCATGCATTTCTCCATCTCTGAAAAGCCTTACGGGCAGTTCAATAACGAACCGGTTACACAATACACGCTCACCAACCCTTCGGGCATGCAGGTCAGCATTATCAATTATGGAGGTACTGTTACAGACATCATCACTCCGGACAAAGCTGGCAATAAAGCAAATGTGATCCTCGGATACAGTTCTCTCGAAGGATATACGCAAAAAAGCAATCCCTATTTCAATGCACTGATCGGCCGCTATGGTAACAGGATCGCAAAAGGAAAATTCAACCTCGACGGCAAAGAGTATACGCTCGCAGGCAATGATAAGGGTAACAGCCTTCACGGAGGTAATAAAGGCTATGATAAAGTATTGTGGCAGGCGAGCAAACCCGCCGGCGACAGCAGCCTTGAACTGACCTACATCAGTAAAGATGGTGAAGAAGGTTACCCCGGCACACTGACCATTAAAGTAACCTATGCACTTACTGCCGCGAATGAATTAAAGATCGATTATACGGCCACTACAGATAAGGCTACGCCGGTAAACCTCACCAACCATTGCTACTTTAATCTCTCCGGAGGAAAAGATTCAACCATACTCGGACATGAGTTACAGATCTTCGCAGACCGCTTTACAGAAGTGAACGACAACCTGATCCCTACAGGAAAATTACCTGAAGTGAAAGGAGGTCCAATGGATTTCACATCTTTTAAAACAGTCGGCAAAGAGATCGCCAATGTAAAAGGCGGATATGACCACAACTGGGTACTGAATAAAAAAGAAGGCAGCTTTGAAAAGATCGCTGTACTTAAAGACAATACAAGCGGACGTCAAATGGAAGTCTGGACAAGTGAACCCGGCGTACAGTTCTATTCCGGAAATTTCCTCGATGGAACATTGACCAATACACGCGACGGGCAGAAATATGTAAAACATGCCGGGCTTTGCCTGGAGACGCAGCATTTTCCAGATTCACCAAATCAACCGTCCTTCCCTAATACGATCCTGAAACCGGGAGACACCTATAAGCAATCAACGGTGTACAAATTTGATGTAGTGAAGTAATAACACATCGAATTAAAAAACTTCCCGTCTGGCCGGTCTGATTGTACCGGTAAGACGGGAAGTTTTTTTTGGGGAACATTGTTGAATCCTCCATCTGGCGATAAGAGGAGCGTCCCGGAACTTTACTCAAAACTTAATAGTTAGTCCGATGTCCTTTAAGTTGTTCATTGCAGATTCGATCGTAACAACTCTTGCCGATTCATCATACCGCCACTGGTCATTGTTCAGGGTCTGCCCACTCTCACTGACAGACCGCGGCTTTGCCACTGCATTCACCCGCACCAGATAAATATGTTTCTCCGGCTTGAAAGAGCCGGCAGGTTTTGTAATCGCTATCTTTCCCTCACTGGCAGAAAATGACGTAGTGATGGTGGTGATCGCGCATTCATTTTGCTGATACTTCAGACTGGCACCATCGTCTTCGTAAAGGTTAAATGTTGAGGATCCACCGGGATAAACGTTTATCGTAACTGTATCCACTTTCTTCTCTCCGGTATAATTCATCGCAGGTTGCATCGGAATGATACCGCCGGCCTTTACGAATACAGGAAGTGTATCTAACGGAGTTACGGTGTTGACGTATTTTTTCCCGGAATATTGCTTACCCGTCCAGAAATCAAACCACTCGCCTTCCGGGAGATAAACGGTTCTTGTTTGTGCCCCTTTGGTAGTGACCGGGCAGATCAGCATATTATCGCCAAACAGGTATTGATCGCCGATCTGGTACACGTTCTCATCATCCTGGTAGTCGAACACCAATGCCCGCATCAATGGAGTGCCTTCTTTGTACAGTTTGTAGGCATGACTGTAGATATAAGGCATCAGGCGGTAGCGCAGCGAGTCATATTTCTTAAAATTGCGCAATCCGTCTTCGCCATAATTCCACGGCTCCTTATAACCGGGATGATCCATACCAAATACCATGGCTAATGGGCTGAACATTCCAAACTGTACCCACCGGACATATAATTCGGGATCAGCGACGTGCTCAAATCCACCCATGCAATGCGTCCAGTGGCCAACCCCAGACAAGCCGATATTCAATCCGGCTTTAATAACCGGTTCGAAATACTGCCATTCACTTGGCCAATCACCAGCGAAAATGAACGGATACCGCTGGATTCCGGCATACCCCTCCCGTGTATGATTCAACCCTCTTACGCCATTCATCTGTTGAAATTTTTCGTAAGGCGCTTTCGCATATGCCAATGGAAAAAGATTGTGCAGCTCTGCAATATCTTTCCCCTGTGGTCCCTTCTTATCGCTTTCATTCGCTAATGCGCCGAAGGCACTGCCTTCATCTGTTTTCAGAAACTTTGCGCCGATGGATGCAACGCGCATCACGCCATGATCCCACCACCAGCTTGCCGATGCGGTATCAAAATAGTTGACAAACTCACCCGGGTAATTTCCTTCCGGGTATGTATGTTTAAGCTTTTGTGCGGTATCGAGTAATTTGATCGTGTTCCCGTTATCAAATCTTGGGCGAAGATGCAGGCCGACCATTTTGTAGTTCATCGCATACAGGCTATCGAACATGCCTTTGGGATCTTTGAACGTTTCCCTCCACTCAAATGACGTGGCACCTTTGCCTCCGACCTTTCCAAAGATCCGCCAGGTAGAATCCAGCCATAGGAGATCTACAGGAATGCCCATGGCCCGAAGTTTTCTCGCCAGTTCAATCACATACTTGTCAGAACTGAATTGCTCGTAGCCCCAGGTGCCGCCGGAATAAGTGCCTACATGTAATCCGTATCCGTATAAAGGCAACATCGGAGACTTGCCGGTAATGCTCGTATACTGTTGTATGATCGACTCGAACTTCGGCCCATGTATGAAATAATAATCCAGTTCGCCACCAGCGGCCGCAAAACTGTATGACTGACCTGACGAGCTGCCCATGTCCCACATTGTAGGAAAAGCATTATGAAAAAATATTCCATATCCGCGTGTACTCATGAAAAATGGAATGGGGGAGTAATTCGCCTCAAGGATATTGTAGGCTCCGATGATATGTGGCCGGCCTTTGCCACGACCTACATCGAGATTGACTTTCTTCTGACGGCGATCTAAAAAATCCATGCGTTCGCCAAACCCGAAGAAATGCTCATCCGGAAACATTTTTTTTACACAACCAACAGTATCCTGCTTTTTGAAACCACCTCCATTTGTAACCGTTTCAGAAGAGAGGAGTTTCCCGTCTTTTGAAATGACGTCGATCCGTAATGGAGATGAATATATTTTAACAGATAAAGAAGAGGTCTGCAGCTGCACATGATCTTTGTGCCTGGATACATTAACGATAACAGGAGCCCAATCATACTTTATCACCATCCATGTTTCATCAGGATCATTCCATGAAGACCGCACCCGGAACATGCCGGGCGTACACCAATCGATCTTCAATTGACTCGTCTTATCTTCCAAAACATATTCGTTTCCCTTCCTGCTTTTTAATTCAGGTTGAGCAAAGCCGGCGATCGTAAAGATAAGTGCGGCCATTAACAAAAATATCCTGCGCATTCGTACCTGTTTATTCAGTCAGTAAACAATGATCATTTTTTCAACTTCAGCACTTCGGTGCCGGCGAGGAGGAAACACCCTAAGCCGTAATCTTCGAAATCGGGAGAGCTGTCGTATGCAACCGGCTGGCCATCTTTTGGCTCTTTGCCGGTTCCCTGTACAAAGCCAAGTTTACCATTGGGATGAACACATTCTTCTACCATTGCGTTCCAGGCTTTGAGTAGCACCGGAAGATATGTTTGTCTATCGATCACTTTATTATTTATCCCCCATGCCATTCCATAAACGAACAGGGCTGTTCCGGAAAGTTCTTTGCCTCCAAAATGGGTTGAATCATGCAGACTCACGTTCCAGTAGCCATCCGCGCGCTGTATAGGTAGCAGCGCTGTCAGCATATCCTTATAATCTTCCAGGTATTCTTCATAATGGCGGTCCGATACGGGAAGCCCTTCGAGTGTTTTCGCAAGCGCAGCAACCACCCAACCATTTCCCCGGCTCCAGTAGCAGTCTTCTCCGTTTGGTTCCTTATAGGGAGGAACGAAGTCCTTATCTCTCCACCACAATTTTTCTGCCGCATTGTACAATCCCTTTCCCCCGTGTTTGTATTTAGTGAACGCATACATCTCATACATGCGCTTTGAATAAGAAGTATCGCCGGTCAGGTTTCCCAGTTTTACAAAAACAGGCATTGCCATTTGCAGGGCATCGATCCAATTCCAGTCGTCCACTTTTGGAGTTGTCATCATCAGATCGATCGCGCCTTTGATCTCTTCGATCCGTTCAGGGTTTTTCTTTTTATCGATCAGGTACATATCGATATAGGTCTGTCCACAACATTGGTTATCCGCATTGCGGGTTTTCACTCCTTCGCGCAAACCCCATTTATGCTTTTCACCCCATTGCAAAGCATAGTCGTAGTATACTTTCTTTTTATCGACAGCGTATAGCGCCATCAGTCCTTCGTAATAAACTGCGCGCGTCCAGATATTGCTTGGCCGTTCGCGATTGGTAACAATGGACTTACCAGCATCAGGCCATTTATCCATGAAATACTGATTGGTAAGTCGCATCACGGCTAAAGTCTTTTTCTTATCCGGAAGCTTTTGTGCTGCAGCAGCAACCGAAATGACAAATGGAATGAGTAAGAATATTCTACTGGTCATAGAGCTGAATGAATGGTTGAGCAAATATGTTTCAATGATAGTTTAATTGATCCGTTTTTGTATCCTGAGGTTGCCTGCTCAGGGCATTGGCTGCAATCCTTCCCATTTCACTTTCCATTTTCCATCTTTGGGAATACCGGGGTCTTTAATATTGCCACCATCAAAGCCTGCACACATCAATGCGGCGGCCGCGAGCAAACCTCCGTTACCAGGGAGATACATCCGCAAACGATCATCCTGGTAATTATGTCCGTTAGGCAGGTAGCGATTGGTTTGAATGTTCATCAACAAAGCATCGATATTCTTTGAGGGAAGGTTCAGCCTTGTTGCTGTCATGGCCGTCAGTGGAAAATCCCAACCCCAGGTGTCATGCCATGCCCAGTTATTCCAGATCCAGTCAAACGTATTTTTCATTATGGATTCTTTTACCTGGCCTGTGTAGGGCAGCACTCCCAGCGCACCCAGTACGGCGGGGTGATCTGTACGGTAGACAGGGTTTGTGTATGAATCAGCAGCATTTTCCGCAAAGAGGTACTTGCTGTCTTTTACAGGTAATGGAGAAAGCTTAGTTAGCAGCTCATCCCATTTTGCATGGCGGGGCATTCCGAGGCGCTCACGCCATTGTTGTGCGGTTGACAACGCCCAATGCCAGTATACCAGTTCGAAGGAAGGATTGTAGGTATCTTCTGCTTTGAATCTTTCCTGCGCGGGGATCAGCCCTTTTCCAAGTATGTATCGTTTGTTCACCGAATCATAAAAAGGAAATGAGGCAATGAAATCGGCGGTGCCAAAAACAAGGTCTTTATATTTTTCTAGGACGGCTTGATCTTTTCCACTCCGGTAGATCAGTTCTGCAAAGTAGATAAAATGAGGTTGCTGCCAGATCAGAAATGCGCCTACAGAGGATGGCGTTTCTTCGCCGCTATGGTCCGTCATCTTTTGCCAGCGGATCCCATCAAATCCCTGACGGGCAGCAAGGGCTCTTGCCTTATCCGCCACTTTTGCATACCAGCCCATGCTTTTTTCCAGCAACTGCGGCCTTCCCCACAATGCATACTGCGCTGCATGCCACCAATGCATTTCAAGATGCGGTTTACCAAACCAGCTATTGTAGGTGAGGCCGGTTTCTTGCGGGGGAAATGCTCCAGCTTCCTGAACACGTAATTGATATTGAGACAGGACGATCCTTCTTTCCAATTCACCCGCACGCTTGTCTTTGCTTCCTGTGAAATCAATCGCTCCGCCAGACTTCCAGAAAGAAATCCATTCCTGTTCACTGCTAAGTTTCGACTCAGCATAAGCAGGCAGAGAATTAAAATCACGCTCCCTGTTAAACTTTGCACTGAATGAAAAACTGTCGCTGTTCCCGGCAGGCGTGATCTCAAACTGGTGCTGCTTTTTTTCCTTCACTGCTGCCTCACCACTCCAATCGAGCCCTACATAATATGTCGTCGTATCAAGCTTGTGTAATACAATAGCGCCATTGGAATGCGAAAGCAAAACAGCAGAGTGATGTTTATTCTCATCAGACCATTTTGTACCGGCATCCGTCCATTGACCGGTGGGATAGGGAAAAATGAGCTGCACTTTTAACCGGCCCTCGCCTACCAATGCGGATTTTACGGATGAGGCAATCACATCTTCCTTACCGTGGCAAACCGTTGAAACATCTACGGCAATTCCTTCAAGAGTGAAATGACTTTTCACCTCGCCAGTCCAAAGATCAAGTTCCTGCAGGATATTCTTTATATCTGAAAGTTTCGCCGCGCTTCCGTCTTTTTTCAACAGAACAAATCCAAGGTTGCCGAGTTGCAAACGATGCGGATTCTGCCGGAACCATTCGGAAACGGCTTTGTTACGTGCGGGAGAATTTATCTGAACAGTGTAGCCGATCTCCCTTCCATTCAAGGTGTAATTCCTGATCGCTTCTTCCCGCTTATACCCGGCGGTATCAATAAAGTTGTGCCACCCCCATTCACTCTGCGTGCCCAGTGGAATACCCCGTTCGTATTCTTTGGCGAATGTTTGCAAACCGGTAATGTCAACCGTGTGCGCAAATGATCCATTCCCCACGGTGAGGGAAGCAAGTGTATCCGCAGACCGGATAACGGGGTTGTGTCGCCGCACCAGCTTTTCGCGATCGATCTGCTGCGAGGAAACAGTGAATGATAAGAAAAGAATAGATATAGCCAGAAGCAGTTTCATGATCGTTGTTTAATTGTTCCGGTCAGAATAAGTCGTTCACCGCGGGCATGGTGAACTGCTGTTTCACATTACCCGGCTTTGGCAATCCAAAATAGAAATACAATGTACGCCTGGTGATGCCGTTTATTTTATTGGGTTCGCTTTGCGGCCCCAGTTGTGACGTATTTGCGCTGATGTTCAGTGCCAGCTTGGTACCGATCGGCGGAATCGCATCCAGAAAAGACAGGTTCCCCACAGGCAATTCGGGATGAGGCTTCACCCCGGACAATGCATGGAAGTCGAACAGCCGCACGTACAATCCTGAATCAGGCGTTGCAACCGTAAACATTCCTTCCACAGTATTAAACTGCATCCAGGTTATATCTGCAAAATAACCTTTGAATTCGGGGAAGATCCACGGCGACGAGCCTGCCTGTGTATTGTTATACGCGTTTTTCCAGACATTATTTGTAACACCCTGCAACCTGTTCTTCCAAACGCGATAAGGCCCCTTACCCAGCCATTTCGCGCCTAATACAAAATTTTCCGGGTAAGTAAAACTAATTCCTGCAAACGGATATACACCGTTCAATTCGTATGCATATTCCAGGCTCACCCATCCGGTTGGATAGATCTTCCATTTCGCATACTTCATATCGCCTGAATAACCAACTTCAGCAACAGCTGCATCGCCATCCTTCGATGTTCTGATGCCGGTGCTGACAGCATTGCCACTGACCAAAACCGGACCTTTGGCAAATGAAAGAGGATCACTTGCTATGTTGCGGGCATTAACAAGCTGACCGTTTTGCCTGTTCAACGTAATCGTCACCTGTCCGCCTTTCAGCACCACTGTGGAATCAGTTTCCTGCAAAGAAACAGTTGCCGTATCTCGCTTTGTTACGATCCCGGTCAGCAACTGTTCATTTGTTTTAATATGCCAGGTCCATTTGTAGATTAGATTTTTAAAAGGATCGGTTGAAGAAAGGATCAATGCATCATAGTTTCTCCAGTCGTCGGGAAGAGACCATTTCAATTCGCCTTTTCTTCCACCGGGTGCTACATCCGGGCTTTCCACATCTCCATTTTTCATCACGTCGTAACCAGTAAATGCATCACCCGGTTTCCTGTAATTTATCAGCGCCCAATAGAACCTGCATTGTTTAAGATTGGTGAAATGGTAGCGGTTCTCCACTGGTATCGCACCATTGAAGTCAGCGGGTAATGTATGCTGGAATATTCTAACCGGCGAGTATATTTCACGGATCGCATTAAAGCTACCCTCCTTTTCCCGGTGGGGTCCTACAATTCCGTCCGGTGCATTCACCCCGTTCACGTCGATCATGTTATTCATATCTGTTCTGACTAATCCTTCATCTGCCAGATCCCAGATAAAACCGCCGGCGCCAAGTTTTTCATTCCAGTGCAGTTCCCAGAATTCATTCAGTGCAGCCGCCGCACCACCATCATCCTGCGCATGAAGAAACTCTGTAGGCATGTAAATGCTTGTATCTGCCAGGATCTTTTTAGTACTGTAGTAGTCTTCATAGTGATTGCAGTCAATGCCGTTGAATGCATTGCCAGGGCGGTGATGTGCGTGGATGACCGGGCGGTTGCTAAGGTCATACCTTCCATAATCATCGTCCAATTCTTTATTGTGGCCCCCCTCATTGCCGTTGCTCCAGAAGATGATGGATGGATGGTTCGCATCCCTTATCACCATTTCTTTCACCAGTGGCGCACCAGCCTTTGTACTGTATGCTTTCTGCCATCCGGCAAGTTCATCCAGTACATACAGGCCGAGTGAGTCGCAAATGCTGAAAAAGTTTTTATCAGGCGGATAGTGCGAACAGCGAACGGCGTTCATGTTCATTTCCTTGATCAGCTTCACGTCCATCAGATCAATTTTTGCATTCACCGATCTTCCTGTTTCCGGCCACCACACGTGCCGGTTAACCCCTTTCATTTTTATCTTAACGCCGTTGAGATAGATTCCATCCTGCTTGCGGATCTCGATGGTCCGGAATCCAAATCTCTCTGAAATTTGATAAACCGTTTTTCCACCCTGACGCAAGGAGAGGATGACCGTATAAAGATTCGGCGTTTCAGCCGTCCACAAAAGCGGGTTCTTCAAAATAGTCATCAGTTTTACAATCGTATCTGTTACCGCAGCATTCGCAGTAGCAACAACATGGTTCTGTGCATCGCGGATCTCTGCCTGAATAGTTTGCCCGGGCTTCGCAGCATTCAGAAACGCGTTCATTGTAAAACTCCCATCTGCTTTTGCGTCGATAGCGGTGTGGTCAATGTAATCTACCGGAACAGCTTCAAGATAAACGGGCCTGAATATTCCTCCCAATATCCAATAATCAGCAAGACGTTCGGCATTGTTCACCGATTCATCTGCGGACATCTTACTTACTGCAACCTCCAGCAAATTGGGTTTGCCGGAAAGCAGCTTATCTGTAATATCATATTTGAACCGGTAAAATGCTCCCTGGTGTTTTGCACCGGCTGGCTTTCCATTGATCTTAACTTCTGTATCTGTCATCGACCCCTCAAACACAATGAAAATTCTTTTTCCTTTCCAGGAAACAGGAATAGTAAAAGAGTGTTTGTACAAACCCTGCTCATCTGCGAACCTGAAATTCTTTCCATAGGTTTTATAATCGCGGCCATAATTATATGAGCCAAAACCCTGCTGCTCCCAATGAGAGGGCACCTGTATCTTGCTCCATACACCGGCCTTACGTCCGCCTGTACAAAAGAAATCCCAGGCAACCGTGTTTTCATTATCGGTACCCGACAAATACCTGACCTCCTTTATTTGGGCTTCAGCAAAAAAAGAGCAGCATAATAATATCAACAATAAATATCTCATTCGATATATTTTAACCGGCAGCACGGTCTTTGTATTATTTAATAGAAGTGGGCGTTAAAAAATCCGCCGGCGTAATAGTCACCGGGCCAAGCAGCCCCGATGGCAATGGTCTCCATCCGGCAGCCGTAAAAATACCGTCTTTTGCATTTTCCTTTTTCCGTGCCGGCATATTGGTGTTGTAAAATATCTTCCAGGGCTGGTTTAACTGATCCATATAAATGATGCGGTTGGCCATAAGGTTGGCAACGATCACTTCGAGCTGATTGGATGGCTTCAATAAAGACGCAGGAATGACGAGCGTATAATCCGGCCCGACGAGTGTTGAAAGCGTCTTCCCATTCAATTTCACTTCGGCAGTTTCATGTACTTTGCCCAGATCCAATACATAATTAGATGCGGGCGATGACGGACGATCAAATGTAAGGGTGTAACTGGCAGTTCCTGAAAAATGCTTAGCCTGCTTATCTGCAAGTTCCGTCCAGGATTGAAGTTTGTCAACTTTTACAGGCTGCGGCAATACAGGACCGCCGTCCAGGAAATGAAGTTGCCATTCTCCACGCAAGGCAACCGGTTCGCCTGCCAGCTGCATAAAGGGATAAGGATCTCCTTTCTTTGGTGTCGTATAGTGCTGAATGATCAGCGATTCGTATGTTTTCAGGTCAACCCATACTTCTGTTTGTCCATCTTTCAGATTCCTGGTTTTAGCCAGACCGGCTTTCCCCGTCATTGGGTTGAAAACGGCGACAGATGCTGCCGGCGACTGCAAAGTGATCCAGTCAGTAAATCGCTTTTCCGTCCGGTTAGCAATAAAATAAACAGCACCGTTCCCGTTTCGCCTTCTGACCATAGAGAGATCTTTATCTGCAAGACTTTCTTTTCTTACCGATGCAGCTTGTAAAAGCTGACCGATATCATCTCCAAGTAATATGGATCCCGCACCGATTGTTGCCACTCTTACCTCTTCTTTATTTTCAAACTTCAACTGATCGATCAACTGTTGATACCGACGCTGCCTTATCTCCAGCTCAAACAGCCCCGGGACGGAGTCGGGAAGATTTTTATATGCCAGTATAGTAGCTCCTTTCCTGGCCAGTTCGATCAGCTTTGCAAAAGAATTTTCATCTATGAGCTTATTTGCAGGAAGAAGGATTGCCTGGTAAAGATTCCCACCTGTTTGTATCTTCTTTCCCGATATAGAGAATTGCTGCAATTGCCGGTCTGAAAAAAAATCAAACCCGTATCCTTTCTCCAGCATATGCTTTGATAATTCTTCGAAAGCGGTATGCTCGAAATTCTTTTCCATTCCATCAAAATGCTGTAGCAATGTGTTGCCGGGTTGAGAATACCGGTCAATGATCGGGTAATACAACAATACATCATTATCCGGCTTTCCACCTTGAAGAAATGACTGCACGCGTGTGATATAGGTGTTCAATGCATGAAAATCTTTCCATTGCGGATTTGTTGGTTGAAAGTGTACAGCAGCATAGAACAACCAGCCGGGCCATGAGGCATCTTTCGGGGAATAAGCGGTACCATGATAAAAGATGTGATTCACACCTCCGAGAAAAAACAGGTCGATGATCTTTTTCACATCAGCCCATGAAGAAAGAAAATGTTCATTGAGCCAGGTTGCAGATTCTGAAGAAACGAGTTTCTTCCCGGTAACATTTGCTGCTGAAGTGGCGAATTTGAAGCGAAGTATATCGTTGCCTTCTGTCTCCGGGATATCTACCACGCTATAAAGATCTAATGTATTGGCAGGTGAGCCATGCGATTGATTACGGACCAGTTTATTTTTCCCGCTGGCCCATGTTTTCCATGTCCTGGTAAAATGTTCGAGGAGCAGATCATCTATCACGGAACGATAATCATAGATCACCCTGGCATTGGCTGCCGGAGTCGCTTTTCCCAATAGTGCGGGAAGATGATCGCGCAGATCGTACCCTTTTCTTTCTTTAAACTCCTCAAATAAAAAAGGAGTCCAGTTCGCCTGACCTTTCGCATCATCTACTTCATAAGAATCATTGAAGAAAGACCGGAGGTAGCTCAGATCATACCCTTTAAATGCCTGGTCAAATTTCCTGAAGTAGTTATTTGCCGCAATTGATGAAAAGTGATCGATCGCATATCCCTCACCTCCCGGCGCAGCACGTTCTACCATTTTTCCGTGCAGACCTTCAAAAAGTGCATAGAGTGTCCACTTTCCGGCAGGTGCGGCCCAATCCAGTTGTCCATCCGCAGAAACATGCTTTGTGATATCGATGGCCTGGCGATCTTCATTATAAGCCATTAACAATCGGAGGGGAATATTTCCTGCATATTGCAGTTGATCAAGCGCAAGCGACTGAAGATCTTTGTTGCGCGTGACCGGCTGTAATAACGTATCCGCGCTGACAGTTTTATTATTGGCAGTTCTGACAAGCGCTTCCCTTGTATAAGCTATCTTTTCCTTCAGCGACTGGCCTTCATTTAACGAATATGTCTTGTAGTAGATGCTTTTACTGGCATCTTCCTCTTTTACCCATCGCCCGCCAAATGGCCAGCCTGTTCCATTGGCCAGATCAACACCTACACCCATTTTTTTGGCCTCAGCAAGTGTATACACAAAATGTTCCATCCATTTCGGCGAAAGAAAATCTATGAATTCCTTTTCATGGCCGTATACGCCATAGATCGGCGTAAGTTCTACACCACCGATCCCTGCCTTGTTATATTGTTGCAGATTCCAGGAGATATCCTGCTTATTCACCGCACTGCCCTCCCACCACCAACGTGTCCACGGCCGGGTGGTATTTGTAACTGCTGGCCATTGAACCTGGGCATCACTTACCAATGCAATAACACCAAAACAAAAAGCAAATAATCCTTTTTTCATAAGCATAATAACTATTGACTAACCATCGTCACATCCCTCCACGCAAACTACATATTTAAGAACGTCTTACTGATCTTTCTGATCCTCCTTTTCCTCCTTCATAGTGCCTTGCAGATTACGCAGATCTTTCTAACCGGTCCACCGGGAAATTGCTTTCCGGGGTTGAAGGTCCTTCATTTCGTTAACACAGATAAGCCGATCAATGTTTTTATTTTGAATCTACCTGCGTATCAACGGTAGTGAAATAAAAATCATCCAGGCCTTCAATTATTTTCATTGATCAAGGCTGGAAAGATCTCCGTAATCTACGGGAACTACGCCGATGGTTGAAAAGATGAGGGCAGGGATAAATATCCCCGCCCTTTATTCAACGATTGCTTAGCGAAACTTTAGTAACCGGGGTTTTGATACGCCTTTTTCTGTTCCGGCGTCAATGTAGCCCCGTTAATGGTAGTCAGATCTATCTCCCGCTGTGGCACCGGGCGCAGTTTATGATATTCCTGTATACCTAGGGCTGCATCGGTATTAAACTGGCGGGTTCTCGTAATAAGTGTTTCGGTACGTGCAAGGTCTTCCCAGCGATACAATTCGCCGCAAAGTTCACGGGCTCTTTCGTTCAAAATAAAATGGATGAAACGTTGCTGACTGGTTGTAGCCGTGGCCGGATACATTTCGCTTGGTGCATTGGCGGTCCACAGAGCATCTGTAGCCTGCATCAGCGTGGTTGTGCTGGCGAGGTCAGTTGGCAGTACCCCTTCGAACATCACGGCTTCAGGTCTTCTCTCATTTGCCTTATATGCGGCTCTTGTGCGAAGCGCATTGATATACGTCAGTGCCTTGACAAAATCAGGAGCCGATTTTCTTCCATTTGCTTCTGCTGCGATCAGGTAAGTTTCTCCAAGTCTTGCGAGAATGCCATCTTTAAACCCTGCCTGGTCATTAAATGCCGCACGGAAAGGATCCTGGTATTTGATCAGCGTCAGGTATTTTCCCTGTGAGCTTGTTGTCGAATTCGCTCCTGAAGGCACTACGCCTCCAAACCCGAATCCTTTTTTGAGATTACCACCGGCATCCCGCCAGTATCTTGCATAAACTTTATAGCGATAACGGCTGCCTGCTGCAAAATCAAGGTCAGCAATACTGACCGGATTTTCCGGCTTGTTCATCAGGAAAAGAATGGCGGTATCTCCAATACCGAATCTGGTTTTACCCACCAATGACGGATCAGGCGCATTAGCTGCGGTAAATCTTGCAGAGGTCTGGTTTACGTTTGAATAATGTGCAACACGGAACTCCTTGTAAAAACGTGAATCATTCTTGCGGTCGTAGATATCCATAGCGTAGTCAGTGGGCTGAAGGCGCCTGAATGGACGTCCGCCATGAACGTCGCGGGTAACACCGACTTCTGAAGGGCTGTTCTCATAAGCACAGCCAAAATACATGTGTGTCTGATTCCCGAAGCGACCGGTCAATGCCGGTTTATTATTCCATTGTGCAGAGAAAAGGATCTCCTTATTCTTTTGGGCATTGATGCTGGTAGTATACGCAGATGTATTGGGTGCAACCGGCGCAACGCCTGAGTTACCCAATGTCGGCAATATCCAGGTGGGGTTATCTTCTGCATAAACACCTCTCCAAAGATCTTTATAATCGGAAGCAAGTGTGTACCCACCACCAGCGACGCCGGTGATCACGAGTTCTGCGTAATAAGCAGCAGAATCCATATCCGTTGGCTTCTGTCCTCTCTGTTCTGTTGTTGCACTTCCACGTGTCAGATAAGCTTTAGCCAGAAAATGCATGGCGGCAGCTTTTGTAGCACGGCCAAATTCAGTGGTAGCTGGGCTCAGGCTATCGGCAGCCATTTTAAGATCGCTGATGATCTGAAGATAAGTGTCAGCTAACGAAGAGCGGGGAAATTCTGTTCGTATCCCCTCACTTGAGATCGTAGTAATGGGCAGCCCGCCAAATTGCTGCGCAAGTTGGAAATAGTAATAACCCCGGAGAAAACGGAGTTCTGCCATACGTTGTTTTCGCTGATCAGTCGTGGCCAGTAAGCGAATACCGGGAACGATCGGAATTCGCTCGAGGCCAAGATTGCACCGGTTGATCCCGTCATAATTTGCGCTCCAAAGGTCAGAGAGATAAGTTTCGCCGGTGCCGCCGGCAGGATTAAGGCGACTATCATACTTGTTGAACCATTCAAAGTTGAACTGATCGCCCACTGTAAACTCATCTACACCAAAATTCCAGAGTGCGTAGGCCTGCTCATATTCAAATTTAAAACGCGTTCTTTCGTAAGCAGACTTTACCAGGTCTTCAACGCCCTGTTCTGTATTGTAATAATCATTGGTCAGGATCGACACCTGCTTTTCATCAATGAATTTCTTACATGATGCGGTCAGCATTACCGCCAGTATGGTGATATATATTCCGATATAATTTTTCATTTCCTTCGATTTAAGTTTTTCTGAATTACAATCCGAGTTTTAAACCAAAAACAAAGCTCTTGGTACTGAAGAATACCGATGTACCTACCGTAGATGTGGTACCTGCATTCACCACTTCGGGATCAAGGATCTTGAACTTGCTGAACAGGAATGGATTTACCGCATTTACATAAACACTGAGGTTATTTGCCCGGAGATATTTCGAGATAAAGCTTTTCGGAAAATTGTATTGCAGGGAAATACTACGGATCCTCACAAAAGAGGCATCCTGGTACTGCAATGCTGCGCCGAACAGGGGAATATCGTTATTCAGTATTGGTTTGGGGTATTCATTACTTTTATTTTCTGCCGTCCAGTAAGGAACATCCAGTTGCTGATAACGTCCTCCCATGCTGATCCTTGAACGGATACTGTTAAGCATTCCGCCCCAGCTGATATATGCATATACGGAGAGGTCAAAATTTCGATAGGTAAAAGTGTTATTGAATCCACTTGTCCAGGATGGCATCGGAGAGCCTAACACTGTCAGGTCATTCTGATTGATCAGCGAATCTCCGTTAAGATCGCGCACTTTAATGATACCTGGACTCAGTGCATTGAACCCGGTTCCGAGTGAGGGTGTTTTTGTGACGAGGGCTTTGATCTTATCGAGATCTTCTTTTGTATCCTGGTAAATTCCGTCAAACTGATAATCGTACCAGACAGCGATCGGCTTACCGATGAACCAACGGTTACCAAGGTTATCCGTTTTCGTTCCATCTATATCGAGCACCTGTTCTTTATTACGGGAGAAAGTGATATCTGTCGTCCACTTAAAATCTCTTGATTGCACATTCACGGTAGACAGCGAGACTTCCACACCACTGTTTCTTACGTGACCAACATTATACAAGATCGATGTGAAGCCGGATGTGCCGGGAATCGCACGGGTTTGCACCTGGTTCTTCGTATCCTGGCGATACACTTCGATACTGCCAGAGATCCTGCCTTTCAGGAAACCGAAATCAAGTCCAATGTTTGCGGTGGTGGTAACAGGCCATGTTGCCTGTGGCGCCGAGAGGCCCGGGCTGAATCCATACACGACCGCTTCGTCCCATGAATAAGGCCGCGTTGCAAGCGGACCGGCGACAGAGTATGCGCCGATGCCAGGCTGACCAACAGAGCCATAACCGATCCGGAGTTTTAATTGATCAATGGCTTTTATGTTTTGCATAAAATCTTCCTGGTCGATCTTCCAGGCAATTGCTGCCGAGGGGAAGAAAGTCCATTTATTGCCGGGAGCCAACTGCGAAGCACCATCCCATCGACCTGTAAGTGTAAGAAGGTAACGGTTCTTAAAGCCATAGTTCACACGCGTCATATACGATTGCAACTGCGTTTGCGCAAAGCTGCTGCTAAAACCGGTTACGGTCGCTTCCGTATTTGTTTGTAAACTATACCACAGGGAAGCTTCGTTGATGAGATTCCGCGCACTCATGGATGAACCTTCGGTTCTTTCTTTCTGCAGGCTTTGCAGTAAAGTAACACCTATATTATGATCGTCTCCGATCTGCTTATCATAAAACACCAGGTTCTCCAAAACCCAGTTGAAGTAATTGTTATAGTTGTAACTCGCATCAGCAAGAGCATTACCCTGTTTGCCGGAGGATGCACTTCCATTGAACGTTCCCCGCCTGACATTGCTGATATCGGGACCGAAGTTCACGCGGAAGCGAAGACCTTTCAGTGGCGACAGTTCCGCGTAGAAGCTTCCAAAGAAACGATTGATCCTTCGTTCATCGAAGATGCTTGTTGGGTCGCGTAATGGGTTTACGATATTAATATCTTCACCAGGCCGGTAGATGAACACACCATTTGTATCTGGCAATGCGATCGGTAACTGACCGGACACACCGCCGTATATTTCAGGGCCATAATTCTGGATCACTGTGCTTGCGTTCATCACGGCGCCCATGCCAAACAGTTTGCTTGGTTTGAAGTCAAGATTCAAGGCGCCGGAGTAACGCGTATAATCAGAGCCTAACTGAACTCCTTTTTGTTTATAGTAATCACCAGAGAATGATCCACGCATTTTTTCTGTACCGCCGCTGACACGTACCTGGTAATTCTGCGTGATGCCGGTTTGTAATCCCAACTTCTGCCAGTCAGTGTTTCGGACACCGGAAGGATCAAACACAGGTACACTGTCAACGCCCCAGGCTGACTTTTCATCTGCAGTGGTGACGCGCATTACCGGGACCAGGTTTGCACGATCACGCCATTGGTAGCCCATCAATACCGATTCCCTTGTAATAGGCTCGGGAAAGATAGACAGATCTGATGCAGGCGTAGCATACCTGGGAAATGTTGCGTTCACATTCCTGTTAGCCTGCCTGCGGAGTTCAACGAATTCACCGGCATTCAACACATCCAGATCACGAAGCGGACTATCGAATGACATGTAACTATGTACATCAACACTGAGTTTACCAGCTTTACCTTTTTTGGTCGTAACAATGATCACACCATTGGCGCCACGTGCTCCATAGATGGCTGTTGCGGAGGCATCTTTCAATACATCTACTGATTCAATATCCAGCGGGTTAAAGTCGCTCAAACTGTAAGGCGTAATGATTCCATCTACCACCACGACAGGATTGTCGACAGAATTGAAGCTCCCGCCAGTGGCGAAAGAACGGTTACCGCGTATCCGGATGAATGGCGTTTCGCCGGGCCGGAAGTTTGTAGTATTCACTACCACACCTGGCAAACGTCCCTGCAATGCCTGCGTTAGATTCGTTGTAGGAACCTGTTCGATCTGTTTTGCACTGATGGAAGATACGGCGCCAGTCACATCGCTGCGCTTACGCGTACCATAACCGATCACTACCACATCTTCCATCGAATTGATCAATGGTTTTAACGTAAACGAAATGTCAGAACGTTGGGCGATGGCCACTTCCTGCAGTTCGTAACCAACATAGGAAACAACCAGCGTTGCATTACCCGAATTGGAGATGATCCGGAACGATCCTCCTGCATCAGTGGTAGTACTGCGGTCAGTACCTTTCACTTTCACGGTGGCACCTACCAGCACGACGCCGGCTTCATCAGTGACTTTACCCGTTACAGGAAATTGTTCTTGCGCAATGGAATGGAGGCTTAAAAAAATAAGCAGGCATAAGGAGGCATATACGCCCCTTGGGAA
Organism: Chitinophagaceae bacterium; assembly: GCA_040509495.1. Taxonomy (GTDB): domain Bacteria; phylum Bacteroidota; class Bacteroidia; order Chitinophagales; family Chitinophagaceae; genus Terrimonas_A. Next base: position 27,537 of record JBEVKW010000142.1, read on the forward strand.
GGAAGTAATTTTCATCATATAACAAGCAATTAAAAAGTAAAACCGAACCTAAGCTATTTTAACTTTTTTTATAGATCATCCTGTGCCATCCTGTGGTTAAGAGAAAAAAGCCAGGTACGGGAGAGGGAGGAACTGTTTGTAAATCGGTCTGCGGATTATTGATCGATGAAGAATAGCGGGCGAGTAATATTATTACGTGTATGTAATGATATTATTAAAACCGTCAAGTTAAAATAGTATCAATATAAGAAGGCCTTCATTGTTTGAAGACCTTCTTTTTAAGTGTTTAAGCTTAGATAGCAGACATAGCATCTACTTGAGGAGAGTAGTACATCAGCTCGATGATATTGTTGGGAATATTTTTCTTATTCCATGATTGATGGATAGCAAGTGCAGCACCTAATGAGGTTGCCTGGGCGATTGTGGCAGCATAGATCTCGATGCCGGGGAATGCAGCGGCAAGAAGGTTCATGTAAATTTCATTTTTACTGAAACCGCCGTCAACGAAAATGCGTTTCACAGGTGACCCGCTGAGTACAAGTTGGGTGGATTGAACCTGTTGAGTAACCAGATCTGCGATCAGCTGATGATATGCGTCCGTATCATTCGAAAAGGCAGATAGATCGCGTTGTTCGAAGGAGACCCCTTGCGAATGTTGAGCCCTCAGGTTACGGATTGTTTCTGCATGAAAAACAACATTCCTGTAACGAACCGGATCCTGCTGAAAATGGTCAGCAATGCGCTTCACCTGCTCATCATGTATGTAACCGGCAAATAAGCGGGATGCTTTCACCGGGTTTCCTTTGAAGTCAAGATAACACAAACAATCCTGGCGCAGTTCTTCAGTCGTTAATGGAGTATTATTAAAAGGATTCAGGCTGATACACCAGGTGCCACTGGAGATCAATGCGAATGGCTCGCGGAAATTAAGCAGGTACGGTATCAGCGCTGCGGAACTGTCATGCAAACCTGCGCCCACATTGTAGGCACCAGGAGGAAAAACAGAAGGCACCGTTTCGTGGTAAGGAACGATTGGTGCAAAAATCTTATCAATACCTTCCTTATTCACCCAGTCATGATACGCCGATCTCTTGAAGTCCCACAGATTCGTATGACAACCGATGCTCGTAATATCCGAACATGCCCGTCCTGAAACAAGGTAACTAAGATATTGCGGCAAATGAAGTGCATATTTCACCCGCTTGAAAATGTCAGCCTGCTCTTGCTTCAGGCGATAAACCTGCATTCCGGAATTCAGGCTGCCGAGTACGGGCGATGCGGTTTGCAAAGAAAACAACTCTTCACCACCATACTGGTTATAAAATGGCTCTTTTAATTCTGGCGGATATTGTTTAAGGTAATTGTACAGCGGAGTAAGCGGCAGGCCTTCTTCATCTACGTAAACAAAACTTGCACCATACGCAGAGAAGTTGATCGCTTTTACGTCAAACTTATGCTGCGATGAAACGAACCGCAATGAGTCAAATACAGACAACCGCAGGCTTTCCAGGTTCTCACACGGATCACCATCTTCATCGGTTGTTTCCGTAAAGCGGGCAGAGCGTTCATGCACGATATTATACTCTTCGTCGAAGAGGAAGAGCTTCTTGTTGGTCTTTCCAACATCTATGATCGCTATGACAGGAATTGACGCCAATGCGTTTAGTTTAATGTTAGTCATTTAATGCTGCCAGGCGTGGGTTTCCGCAAATCAAGCGCAGATTGGCAGATATCCATCTGTCATTGTTAATTGATCCGCGGATCTGCGCCTGATCTGCGTTATCTGCGGAAACCTACGCCAGGCACACGGAAAGATCTATCTAATATCCTTTACAAACCTGTCGCTACAGTCACCAGTCCTCTCTCTTTGATCAGGTTCTCCCGTACTTTCAGTGAGCGATAGAGACTGATCGGATTCAATGCGCCACCTGCTCTCAACCTTGCTTCAGCCACCAGCGGGCGAACATCAGTCCGATACGCGTCCTGCAGCAATTCCTGCGCTTTAACTGTATCATTGTCCTGGCGCGCCTGATCCAACGCTTTTGCATCAACCAGCAATGCCTGTGCATAGGCGAGCTGGATCGCTTCAACAGATTGCAGCAGATCTTCCAGCGGATCTTTTACGTTATGTGATGCGTCTATCATCCAGCCAAGATCTGTTGCATGATTCATTCCTTTTGCATCCATTCCCTCTACCAATTCCTGGAAGATGAGGAATAACTGGTAAGGATTGATGCTGCCCACAGTCAGGTCATCATCGCCATATTTGGAATCGTTGAAATGGAAACCACCCAGCTTTCCTTCCATCAGCAATAACGAAACGATCTGCTCGATATTCGCATTCGGAAGATGATGTCCAAGATCAACAAGTGTGTAAGCTTTTGGCCCCAGCTTGCTTGCGTATAACAGGGACTGTCCCCAATCGCCTACTGTTGTCGAATAGAAATTTGGTTCGAATGCCTTGTATTCTACAAAGACCTTCCAGTTATCCGGCAACGCGGCATAGATCTCTTTCAGGCTTTCTAATGTGTTTTGGAAAGCTTTTCTGAAATTCAGCTGACCGGGAAAACAGGAACCGTCAGCCAGCCAAACAGTCAATGATTCGGAACCGAGTGCAACACCCTGCCTGATCACTTCGATATTATGTTCGATCGCCTGTTTGCGCACGGCTTTATCAACGTGTTGCAGTGAGCCAAACTTATAGCTGTGCTGTTGTGCCTTCTGGTCCTGGAATGTGTTGGAGTTGACCGCATCGAAACGAAGACCGTGCTGTGCAGCGAGTGCTTTTATGGAGGTTGCATTTTCGGGAATATCCCATGGAATATGCAGAGAGATCGCTCCGCTTGATTGATTGAGTGCCTGCAATAAGCCGACGTCTTCTATTTTCTCTTCGAGATTACGTGGTTCACCACCGATAGAGAATCTTCCGAATCTTGTGCCACCGGCACCAAGCGCCCAACTGGGGATCGCAACCTGGAAGGCGATAAGTTTCTCAATGACCGATTCTGTATTTGCAAGCGAGCCGGTCAACCCCGAAAGTTTTGCTTTATGTGCGGATAAAAGACTGTCGTTTGATTCCTGTATCTTATATTTTTCAATCAGCATAGCAAGAGACGTTTTTAAGGTAAATAGAACACTTCATCAAGCGGAATACTTGTTGGCGATTTATCAGCATTTGTTTCCATAATATCTGCCATATAGGCCCACCATTTCTGCATGATCGGCTCTTCCGGCAATTTAGCCATTACCGCCGGATCTTCGATCTGCAATACTCCAAAAAGAGTGTTATCGTTTTTGTCCAGGAAGATGGAATAGTCACTGATGCCACTGCCTTTTAATAAAGATTGCAGTTCGGGCCAGAGTTCATCGTGGCGGCGTTTGTATTCCTCTTCATAGCCTTTGAAGAGTTTCATTTTGAAAGCGAGCTTAACCATTAGATACTGCTTTATTGTTTGAGTGGCGTAGAAGGAGCGCGGCGATCGCGGCGATACGCAGCGAGCGCCACGAAATACAATGCTTTCTCACTACTGTTTCCGCCGCGTCCGCCGCGTATCGTTGCGTCCGCCGCGCTCCTTTCACGCAATACGAATGACTCTACCTCACGAATCCTGCGGCAACTCCCCCGTCAATGTTCAGCACATTCCCGGTTGATTTGCTCAGCAGTCCGTTCACGAATGCATAACATCCGTTCGCAATATCTTCCGGAAGGATGATCTCATTCAGTAAAGTTCTTTTTGCATAGAATGCCGGCAGGTCTTCCACCGCAACACCATATGCTTTCGCGCGGCCCTGCGCCCACGCCCCTTCCCAGATCTTACTGTCGCTGATCACCGCATCAGGGTTCACCGTATTCACCCGGATATGATCCTTACCCAATTCAGCAGCATTCAAACGGCTGAGATGAAGCTGCGCAGCTTTTGCAGAACCATAGCCTGCGTTATTCGGACCGGATACCAATGCGTTCTTGCTAACGATGTTCAATACATCGCCGCCAAGGTCTTGCTTGCGCATCAGGTTCACACCCGCCTGCGTTACCAGGAACTGTCCTTTTACCAATACATCGTACAACAGATCCCAGTCTTTTTCCGTATGCTCTTCCAGTGGCTTCGAAATAGACAAACCAGCACAGTTCACGACGATATCCACTCCGCCGAACTGCAGCGCCGCTTTATCAAACGCAGCTTCAATGGCGGCTTTATCTGTTACGTCCAGCACAGCTGAACCGAAATTATCTTTATTGAATTTTTTGGAGAAATCTTCCAGTGAAGCGCTCAGCCTTGATTCGTCGTTGTCATTGATCACAATACAAGCTCCTTCTTCGATGAACTTCTTTGCGATTGCCTTGCCGATTCCACCGGCACTTCCCGTTACCAGCGCAATTTTACCTGATAACGCTTTTGGCTTTGGCAAACGTTGCAGCTTTGCTTCTTCCAGCAACCAGTATTCGATATCGAATGCTTCCTGGCGGGGAAGTGAAGTATATTCAGAGATCGCTTCTGCACCACGCATTACGTTGATCGCATTTACATAAAACTCTGCAGCAATACGTGCAGTGGATTTATCTTTCGCAAAGGTGAACATCCCTACTCCAGGGTAAAGGATCACCACCGGGTTTGCATCACGGATCGCCGGACTGTTAGGATGTTTACAGGTTTCATAATATTCGGTATACATCTTCCTGTATGCTTCAAACTGGGGAGCAAGTGCTGTTTTCAATGCGGCCGGATCAGAAAGATCCGCGTCAGGAGCAAGTTCCAGTACAAGCGGACTGATCTTCGTACGCAGGAAGTGATCAGGGCAACTGGTTCCCATTGGCGCCAGCTTGGCAAGATCTTTTGAATTGATGTATTGCAATACAACATCAGTATGTACAAAGTGACCAATCATATTCACCGCAGAAGAGCAGAAGCCTCTTAGTACCGGCGAGAGCAATGTAGCCTGAGAGATGCGTTGTACCTCTGGCAATGCTTTTACTTTTTCGCCACCGAAAACAGCGGGCTGCTTTGCAATCGCTGATTCAATATAGGTTGCGCATTTATCGATCACTTCAAGTGAATTGATATAGCACTCATAAGCTGTATCACCCCAGGTGAACAGACCATGTGAGCCAAGCATGATGCCGCGGATGCCGGGGTTTTCATCGAGGCATTGTTTTAATTTCAGACCGAGATCAAAACCCGGACGCTGCCACTCTACCCAACCGATCGTTCCACCAAACAATTCCTGTGTGATCTTCTTACCATCTTTCGCGGCAGCGATCGCGATCGCCGCATCCGGATGCAGGTGATCGATATGTTTGAAAGGCAGGAAGCCATGCAGCGGTGTATCAATTGAAGGCGCTTTTGATGCAAGATCATAAATGCAATGATTGAACAACTCTACCATTTCATCTTCGTATTGAAGTCCGCGATACACTTTTGTCAGGCTGCGCAGGCGGTCAACATATAAACCTGCAAGGCCGCTACGCGTTAATGTGCCAATATCTCCACCCGATCCTTTGATCCACATTACTTCTGTTTCTTCACCTGTCAGTGGATCCTTCTCGATCGTTTTACAGGATGTATTACCTCCACCATAATTGGTCAAACGGAGGTCCGCTCCCAGCATATTGGAACGATAGATCAGCAGGGCCACTTCATCGCCCGCCAGGGAAGCTGCTTTTGCTTCATCCCACAAATAACTCACGTGTTTGAACTGCTTGATTGCTACAGTCGACATAGTTGCTTTTTTATTGTTAGTGTCTTATCGAAGCATGTGAAAAGTAAAAAGTCAAAATTAAAAAGTAAAAAAATATTCATTCAGCAGAAGTATCTAACAAATTTTGACTTTTGACTTTTGACTTTTTACTTTTTACTTTTTACTTTAACGAATTACCCTTTCCAACGATCAGTACCGAAACGATAATAGTAATAATTCCGAGTATGATCGTTCTTGATGTGTTCTTTGATACGCCTTTCCATTCCTTTAATACAAGGCCCCACATGTTTGCGACCAGGATGATGAATGCCATGTGCAGGATCCAAGAACTCGGGCCGTTGCCCATCTTACTTTCTCCCATGCCATAGAAGAAGAACTGAAGGAACCAGGTGGTACCGGCCAGTGCTGCGAACAGGTAGTTAGATCTGAGCGGGGTTTTCTTATTGGTATAATCGCCGAAGGTTTTATTTTTTGCATTCAGCATCATACACCAGATAAAATTGGTAGCGAGCCCGCCCCAAAGTATCACCACATACACCACATTATTCTGGTAAAGGAACTCACCCTGCCCGGGGTTTGCAAGTTTCCATGCTTCATTGGCGATATCCGCCATTGGCTTACCGGCTTCCAGCCCAAAATTGAAGCAGGCGCTCAGCACGCCGGAAATGACAGACACCAGCATCCCCAATCCAAACTTATATTCTGTTTTCACTACTGCTCCATGGGGATCCGTAGCGGAAGTAGTCAGCTCTTTTTCCTTCATCATTCCTGCTCGTCCGCAAATGATGATTCCCAGTACGCAAACCGCCAGTCCTGCAAGAACAGTCAGCCCCCAGTTGGTACCGATCAGCATCGTAAAGGTATCTTTCCCTTCTTTTGGAAAAATGTCATAATAGACAGATGGGATCAGTGCGCCGAATACCATACATAAGCCCAGGATGATGCTGCTTCCCAATGAAACACCCAGGTACCGCACACCGAGGCCATAGGTCAGTCCACCAATGCCCCACAGCACACCGAACAACAATGTGTACCAGAAAATGCTTGCTGAAGCTCCGCGGATAATATCCGCAAAACCCGGGATGGTAAGCCATGCTGCCAGCGGAGGAACGATCAGCCAGGAAAAAAGGCCGCCCACGATCCAGTAACTTTCCCAATTCCAGCCTTTTACCTTTTTATAAGGCATGTAAAAACTGCCGGATGCGAATCCACCGATAAAGTGGAAGATAACTCCAAGGATTACTTGCATAATTTTCTATATAGCAATACAATATAGCGCTAAAAATAAAAGATAGGGATTGGCTGCCCATCATGGACTATCATGTAAATTTGGAGGTCACCTGGTCTGGCTCGATGGCCGATGACCGATGGCAGATGGCCGATTAGCAGCTTCAAATGTCACAATCTCCTAACGATTACGCCATCCCTGTTTACTGACCTTCGGCCAACGGCCATCGGTCATCGGCCATCGAACGATTTTTTTCACTTTCTATTTAAGGTCCATGAAGTCTTCACCCGTATATAAACTGATCTATTTCGACGATTTTTCCGCCACACCGAAATACCAGCAACTGGCCAATTCGATCGTAAAGGCAATTGAAGATGGGAAATTGCAGGTAGATGATGTGCTGCCGTCCATTAATGAACTCAGTTTCCAATTCGAGATCTGCCGGGATACAGCAGAAAAGGGATACAAGTTCCTGAAGAACCAGGGCATTATCGGATCCGTACCGGGAAAAGGATACTTTATTAAAAGTGTAGACGTGAACAGGACGACAAAGATCTTCCTCATGTTCAACAAACTGAGCCCGCACAAAAAGATCATTTACGATTCCCTGGTAAGTACACTGGGAGACAGCGCAACGATCGACTTCTATATCTATAACAATGATCTGGCATTGTTCAAAAAGCTGCTGCAGAACAGTAAGAATGATTATAACTACTACGTGATTCTACCGCATTTTATCGAAGGAGAAGAAACAGCGCATAAGATCCTGAACACGATCCCCAAGGAAAAACTGATCCTGCTGGACAAGATCATTCCCGGTGTAACGGGACAGTTTGGGGCGGTGTATGAAAATTTCGAGAAAGATATTTACAGCTCACTGGAGCAGGCACTCTCTTTACTGGAAAAATATCATACCATTAAGATCATCTTCCCGGAGAACAGTTATTATCCGGAAGAGATCACTAAAGGATTCATTTCCTTCTGCCAAAACTATACATTCAACTACAAGGTAGTTCATGATATAGAAAAAGAAGCGATCAATAAAGGAGAGGTATTCATCAACCTGATGGATAATGATCTTGTTGTGCTGATCGAAAGGATCATCGAATCAAAAATGAAAGTAGGGAAAGACGTGGGCGTGATCTCCTATAACGAAACGCCGCTGAAAAAGATCATTCTTGATGGCATCACTACCATCTCAACAGATTTCGAAGCAATGGGCGTGGAAACAGCCAGGATCATCCAGGGAAATGCACTGAAGCATGTGCAGATACCGTTTTCGCTGAATGTGAGGGCGTCGGTGTAAAGTTTAAAAGTTTAAAAGTTTAATAGTTTAATAGTTTAAAGTTCTAACACCCTTCACAGGGTAAACTTTTAAACTATTAAACTTTTAAACTTTTAAACTTCAGAACCTATACCCCACATACAACTGCACCAACCCATTCTTCAACTTCTTTCCATCTGTAGGAATAAAGGAAGGAAGGCCAGTTGATCCTGAAGAGGCCTGCTCGTTCAAACTTCCGAAAAATGCATTGTAGCGGCCACCGATCACCAGCCCTGCAACAGGCTTGATCTCTACACCACCAGCAACGCCATAATTGATCTTGTTATAGTAGTCCATTGCTTTGTTCAAGGTGGAAGTTTGTGAACTGGTGGAAACGCTATCTGCTTTTGCATTGATCAGGATCCCCATTTGTCCACCGATCTGCAATTGAACATACTTCGTAATATTAAAGGTCATCAATTGTGGCAACAGGATATAATCCATCATCACATCACCGGTTGCAGTAGTGGTTTTGAAGTCATACCCCTGGCGCGAGAAGAGAATTTCCGAACGATATCCAAGCAGGCCTGATGTTTTTGGAGCAAAGAAGATCCCTGCATGAAACCCGGTCTTGCTACCCGAGTTTGCATCGCTGATAGATTTTACATTCTTTACGTTTACAAAGTTCAATCCTGCTTTTAACCCCAATCCTTTTGATTGAGAAAAAGCATCAGTGGAAAACAGCAGTGCAAACATGCACGCGATTGTGGCAATACATTTCATGGCTATAATTTTCATGCAAACTACATTGCATCAATACCTGTGAAAATCGCTTGTGTATTGAACTGCCAAAAACATGGACTTAACTGCTTCAAATGGTTCAGGAAAAATGTCAATGACTGAATGGGATAAATAGCAGCTAACTATTGCGGAGTGTATATAAAAAAATAAGGCGGGAGTAAAAACTCCCCCCTTTCACCAAAACTAATCGCTTATGAGTGGGTAGAGATCCCCTTACGTAACTCTACCCGGGTGCAATATTATGACGGAAATGCCTGTGGTAAAATGTGCTAATGAGTGAATTGATGTTTTTTATTAGTGAGTTGTAATTCGTGGTTGTTTTACTGCAGCATCAAATCGTTCAGAGCAGTCTTGAAGTTGATTGGCGTAGGAGTATCGCAATGAGCGCAAAGGACCGCAAAGGTGACTTAGCGAACTTTGCGGTCTTTGCGCTCATTGCGATGCTTCTACGCCGGGCAAAATAAAAGCTGCTTCCTTTACGAAAGCAGCCTTATAAATTATTCAAGTAAAAAGGTCAGCTTTGCAGTCCGAGCCTTCTTGCAATATCAGATGTAAACTTGTTATTCGGATCGTATTTACGTTTGATCGCGATCCATTTTCCATACTGCGGATACATTGCCTGGAAAGTCTCTTTATCCAGCATGGAGTCTTTACCAAGATAGATCCGGCCACCAGCCTTCAGTACTTCTGCATCCATCTTTTGGGTGAATGCATGAAGGTTTTTGGTGACGGGAAAGTCGATCGCGAGGGTATAACCTTCAAATGGAAATGACAGGATCCCCTGTCCATGCCCCATTTTTTTAAACACATTCAGGAAGGGAGTACAACCGCTTGTTGCGATCATTTCCATGATCCTCTTTACATTCTCCGCACCTTCTTTTCCCGGAGGGATCACAAACTGGTATTGGATAAAACCGCGTTTACCATAACCACGGTTCCAGTTATTGATCATATCAAGCGGGAAGAAGAATTTTTCGTAGTGTACAAACTCTTTCGGCGAATTCTGAACAAAGGCGATGAGGCGATTTAAAATTCTTACCGTGAATCCATTCAGCAAAAAGCCGGGAAGAAAGAATGGAACTGTCAGTTTTGACTTCTTATGGATCTTCAATGGTTCTTTTCTCAATGATGCAGGCAGGTCATTGACAGTGGCGGCTTCACCTACGGTGAGCACACCGCTTCCCAACTTGCTGCCTTTGGCGAGCGGATCTACCCATGCTACTGAATAATTGAAATTATCATATTCTTCCAGCGCCTTCAGCATCTCTTCCAGGTTTTTGACCTTGATCGATTTCTGGCGGAAATAGGTCGTTTCAATTTTACGGAGCCTGATCTTCGCGCTGATGATCACGCCAAGAAGACCTAGCCCTCCAAAAGTTGCCTCGAACAGATCTGCGTTCTCGTCTCTTGAGGCAGTCACCACCGATCCGTCAGCCAGCATGACCCTGAAAGAAATGACGCAATTGAAGAAAGATCCATCGACATGGTGTGCTTTACCATGAATATCATTTGCGATGGCTCCGCCGATCGTTACGAATTTGGTTCCGGGACAGATCATGGGCAACCATCCCTTTGGACCGAATACATTAATGATCTCTTCCAGGCTTACACCTGCTTCGCATTCGAGAATATCATTGGCTTCGTCCCAATGCAGAAAATGGTTCAAATGAGTGCAGATCACCACTTTGCCATCATCGTTGATGGCTTGGTCTCCGTAGCTGCGGCCAAGACCACGCGGAACGAGGCTGCCATTGTTTACGGTTTTTGCAAGATCCGCCTCGGAAGACGGATACACATTGTAAGAGGCTGAAACGGGAAAGTTTCCCCAGCCCGCCAACTGTTCCTTTTGTTTTGTTGCCATAGCGGGTGTAAACTTATTACATAGATCACGACAATCATAATCTTTCGGGGTAAATCGGGTAGAAACGTGTTTGAATGGTTTGACGTTGGCCGCCGAAGGTGATGCAAAGCATCCTTTTATAATTATCCTCCGGTGGAAAATTACATCACCGGACATTTTACACGCAGTACAGGGCCGGAACCGCTGCGAAAAAATGACGGGGTATAGCCTGATATGCATCCTTTTTCATTAAGCACCGGTCACCGGCTGGAATTAAAACCTGTCATACTTCCTATATAGTTTTTTCATAATAATTATAAAACACGCCCGTCAACGTGCTGAAATATTAAATTATCGTTAGCTGCAGCTTTAAATCGGAAGATTTTACATAAATGTGGAAAACTGACCTCCGGTTTTGCACGATATTTGACCGTCCGTGGGTACCCAAAAAAATCCACCCGCTCAACCCAATACCTACCGAGACTCCCGGAAACTATCGCTCACTTAAATTTTTACGATCTTGAAAAAGCTTTACACCCTTTTGGGAGTAGCCCTGCTATTCTCAGGAAACTCCTTTTCCCAGGTGGTCCGGAATTTCACACCACGGTACACGACTGACACCAAAGGCCGGATGGTATTTGTATCCAACAACATTATTACAACCAAACAAAAAGCAGGTGGCAGCCCGGTAGCGTACCCGACGCCCCCGCCAGGTTGTCCTGCCTCACCCGCGCTCTGTAAAAATGACAATGAGCACAATACCAATATTGACATTGATGATGATCCAACAACGTTCAACAGTTCAAGTGCAGGGCTGACATTGCCAGACTGCAGCAGTGTGGCTTATGCCGCTCTTTACTGGGGTGCCGGTATTGCCAAAAACCAGGTGAACAATGGTGCGTTACCCATGACTGCCGGTGGATGGAACCAGGTCCGGTTCAAAGCTCCAGGCGGTTCATATGAAACTGTTACCGCTGAGCGTATCGATACTGTAAATGCTGTTTTCCATGGCTACCAGGCATTCGCCGATGTAACCGATCTTGTTCGCACTGGTGGGAGCGGTTTTTACACCATCGCAAACGTGAAGTGCGATACGGTGAACGCTACCCGCCAGCCTATTGCAAACGCCTATGGCGGCTGGACAATGGTGATCGTTTATCGGGATGCCACGCAGCCTCTTCGCAATATGACCATTTTCGACGGACTGGTGGTGATCACCAACTCAGCCGGGCTCGATTCACGTCCAATCACCGTTACCGGTTTCAGAACGCCGCCAACCGGCGATGTTGCTGCACGAATGGGTATGATCGTTTATGATGGCGATCGCGGCCAGACTGACGGTTTCGATGTAAAAAGAAATACCGATAACCAGTTCAAGTCACAAACTGATGCAGGTGAAGGTGCACAGATCTTTGCTAACGCTGGCGATGCATGGAACAGTTCTATCACGGATACAACATCCCTTGTTACCAACAGGATCCCTGCCCATCAGAATACATACGGCTATGATGCTCACGTTTACAAACTGAATAACGGGAATAAACAGTATCTCCGCAATAATGACAATTCACTCGAGTTCCGGTTAAGAACGGTCAATGAAGGATATGTGCTCGGTGTTGTTACAGCAGAGATCGACACGCACGATCCGGAAATGCTGATAGAGAATACTGTCACCAACCTCAATGGTCCAACCGTTGACAAAGGAGATACGATGCTTGTAGCAAGCCGGATCAGGAATACGGGTACAGATGCTGCGACAGGTGTTCGTGCAGATAACGTGCTTCCTGCTTATTTCAGATATGTTCCTAACTCTATTACGATAAACGGCCAGGCAAAATCGGATTCAGGTGGCGATGATGAAGCAAACTATGATGCTTCTTCCCGAACTGTAATCGCACGCATTGGCGCAGGCAGCAGTCCGTCTTCCGGCGGTAGTGTATCAGGCAATAATTCTGTCAGCTACAATATGACCTATAAAGTGACCATTAGCCAGGATTGCGCTGATATCGGCGGTGTCACCCCGGCAACATTATTACTCCAAAGTAAATTGTATTATAGAGGTCAGACAACCGGTACGCTTGATTCAACAGCATCAAGACCGCTCTCTGCAAATTGCGTACAGGCGATCGGACCAGACGCCATTCAATTGGAAAGTGGTTGCGGAACACCTCTTCCTGTCCGTTTGCTCAGCTTCAGCGGAACTAAATCAGGCGCCGGAGCGATGTTGAAATGGAGTGTGGAAGAACATAATGATGGTAAGAACTATACCCTGCAATCATCTGTTGACGGAACTAATTTCAGCAATATCTATTCAAAGGATATTCCACTGCAGGAAGGTGTATTCAACTATGAATATACGGATGCAGCAAGCTATTCTTCCAATACTGTTTATTACAGACTTGTTCTGAACAGCATTGACGGAACGGTAGAATACAGCAAAACGATCTCGATCAGGAAAGACAGTAACCTGCAACTTGACCTGAATCCAAATCCTGTTGTATCCGGCTCTGCCGTATTGCGCAGCAGCGCGATCATCGACCGCCTCGAGTGGTATAACATGAACGGCCAGCTGGTGAAAACACTGGCTAACCCAGTTAACGGACAAACCATTCAACTCGGAGAGTTGGGAAGCGGCATTTATGTGGTGAAAGCTTACAAGGCTGGTGAAGTTGTTACTTTTAAAATGATCAAGAAGTAAAGACAGACAAACCGC
>JBEVKW010000143.1:0-3243 GCA_040509495.1 Chitinophagaceae bacterium
CGGGAGGGATTTTATTTTGAAAAAACGAAGACTATTTATATGAAACAAGTAAATGACCGAAGATGCAAAGTGGTTCATTCAGCTATTACTTGCGGTTACAGGGGTATCCCGATTAATCCTCTCAATACTTGAATTGATCAGAATAATTAAAAGGAAAATGAAACAATCAAAAAAACATGAATAACCAAATTAATCGAATTGTCGCTGAAATACTGGCTTCAATCGGCTTTATAGCTGTCATAATCTTGGCAACAGCAGCACCAGCATATTGTGCGTTACCCTCTGTCCTGATGCTACCCAATGTAATTTTTTATCTGGCTGATATACTTGCACCGAAATCAAATAAACAGTTACTGGTTGAAAAAGAAAAGTAATGACAAAAGAAGAAATCTTACAAACTATCCAAGATAATATACCCCAAATTAAAAAAAGAGAAATGGCTTACGCTGTGGAAAAGCCTTTGATCAAGAAATTATATGAAGAGATCTTTCCGATGACAAGGCTTGATTTGAACTGTCCCGCTTGTCTTAGATCTTATATCGACCAGCTATTGGGATATTATCATGAGAACAAGCCAAAAGGGGAAATTAAGCCTAAGCAATCAAAAAGTGAAGGAAAAAAGAAATAAGCAGCAATGAACTGGTTTGATGAAGAAATAGAAGAAACCGAAGATCTTATAAATGAAGATTGGGAAACTGATCCTGATCTTATAGAGTTTGATAATTTCTTTTATAAAAAAAGACGAAGACAAAACAAACGCAACATTGGTTATATTCTGGAAAAGGGTTTTAATCTTGAATCAGAATATAACCATGAATGGATAGAACTGAAGAAAAAAGAAATAGATGAACTGGTCAAGTTGCGAGATTGGATACTGAGCAAGTTCACAATCGAAGACCGAAGTATCCTTTTCAATTTCAGAAACTCGTCAGTATTCTTTCAGTCAAAAAATCGAAAGAAATTTGGGGAGATCATCGCCAAGTATGATCGGCTTGAAAAAGGAGGAATAAATATTCACCCTAAATCCATTTCCGTTTTGATGTACACTTTGGAAGGTAAATTCATGAAACAGTTTGATTCGATAGCTGGAGCAAGCAGGGAGATTGGCGGCAGTCATGAGACTATAATCAATTTAGTATGTAAGAGGGTTTACTTTCAAATTAATCGCAGGATCTTCAGATATGCTTCACAGCAATACATTGCAGGTGTTGATCTTCCAAACGAAGAACTAGTAAGAAAAACAAGAAAGAAGCCAGTATACGAGGTTAAACACTCAAACAAGCCAATTGCAGTTAATCAATATGATAAAGACGGGAACTTTATTCAGTCATTCATTAACATTTCAGCAGCTTCAAAAAAATTAAGGATTCATTCAAATTCAATCAGGTATTGCATAAGGGGAAAAAGAGAATTTGCTGGTGGATTTATTTTCAAAAAAGCTGAAGATTGTGAAGAAAATTGAACTATATATAGATGTGTCCGCTTAACGGCTGGATGCTTTTCTTAAACTCATATTAACGGCCCTGCATTCTCTATGCTTGGGGCCTTTTTTATTTTTAATACTATTTATTGTTAGTTGGTTTTGCCAATGCATTTCTTTTGTTATCGGGGTTGCATTCTCTATGCTGACCCCTTTTTTTTCACACGTTCTGCGAACATTTTTTTGCTCCTTTCGGTGTTTCTTTTAGCTTGAGGAGAATTTTTTTGTCTCGTTTTCCATTCTCCGTTTTGGACGTAGTATCTAATCAAGACTTCAATTTCTTCATTTGAGAAGTTGACACTAGTATAATTTGTTTCGCATACTGGACATTTTCTATTCACCAATCTGCAAGTGTCTTTTGGACAGTATGCATCGATTCCGTATATGTTTGGGAATTCACTATCAAATCCCCAAATCCAACTAAACTCAATTCCTTTAAAAATATCGCTAGTGTAATGTCTATATGGAGCTTTGTCTTCCTTTGACGCTTTCGAGTCGGGAACCTTGCTAATAATGTAAAAGAGTACAAATAGTAAAATCGGAATTGATAGGATTAGTAAGATAACCGACCACAAAGGGAGTTCATATTTATTCGCGAAGAAGCTCCCAATATCTTCAAGGGTATTTCGAATGAGTATCAATGCGCTTGAAAGAATTGTTGTGTCTGCGATAACATCTATAAGCTTCAATATTCCTGCTGCAAGAACAGTAGTTCCAATTCCAACTACCCAGGGATTCGATAAGAATGTTAATTTTTTAGAAGTCATTGGTCTGGTGGTTTGATCACCTAAAATACTTCAAAATCCCCTTTTCTCAAATTCAACATATTTATTGAAAAGAATAAAACTAGCGAAAAAGTAACGGAGGATTAAATGCCGAGAGTATTATTTACATCAGACAACAACCCAAGAAAAGGGCGAAAACTAGGATCAAGGAATAGAACAACACAAGAGATCAGGGACACTCTAACCAGGGTTTTTGATAGGAATTTAATTCACATCGAAGAGGATCTAAAGAAAATGTCACCGCAAGCAAGGTGGCAAATCCTGGAGAAATTGGGTAAGTATATTCTTCCAACATTTAGTGTGAATGAAAACCTGAATGATAATACGGGAGAAATGAAGATTGTGGTGGAATACGAACAATATAATAAGCTTGATGACAAGTCAGAAAATGAAGGGAAGCAAATAGATGAGCCAACCGATCAAGATTAAATTACCACAACCACACCCAGGTCAAGTTAAGGTCATTGAAAGCACTGCCAGGAACAAAGTGTTAATGTGTGGTAGGCAGTGGGGGAAGACATTGGTCTGTCGAATCATCAGCATTAACTTGATGCTATCAAGTAAAGCTCTTGCGTATGTTACCCCAACTCATTTATTGGGAAGGGAGTTTTACCAGGAATTGCTTAAACTCTTACCCGCTGAGATAATTCAATCCGATAATCAGACGGACAGAAAGATAGTTTTAAAGACAGGTGGATCGATTAAATTCTTTTCAGGTGAAGCATTAGATCAATTTAGAGGTAATAAATTCCATTACGTAATAATTGATGAAGCTGCATTTATCCCCGATTTAAAAGCAGCCTGGAAAGCAATAAGACCAACCTTGATGTTTTACCAGGGTTCATCAATTTGGATCAGCACACCGAACGGGAAAGACTTTTTCTACCAGCAATATCTAAGAGGAAAGAATAAGGAGAAGGATTGGGAATCATTTCACTTTTCAAGCCTGGATAATCCCACATTATCTAAAGAGGAATT
>JBEVKW010000144.1:0-8966 GCA_040509495.1 Chitinophagaceae bacterium
AAGAGAGCTTCAAAAAGAATTTAGAGTTTAATAACCCAGGTGAGGGGGATAAATTCTTTAAAGCTATAGCTAAAAAATTTGATGGAGATGGGAATGGCGAATTAGATGACACTGAACAAAAAGCTTTTGACAATTATTTAGCTGGGGAAGATACTGATGGTAGTGGAGACTTTGATGGCAAGGAACATAAAGGTATAGTACATGATTATAACAGTGGCTGGCTCGGGCAGTATGCCTCTACCTATAATCAACAGGCTGATGCAGAGAGTACAGAAGCTGATAAGGTTAAATATGCCTATGGACAAGGTAATACCCCTGGTATGGATGCATTAGATTATGAACTTAATGGAGATGTTGATAAGAAAAAATTAGATGCCCATGCACTACATGATAGTTTACTTGAAAAATTTGATGAAGATGGAGATGGAAAATTAACAGGACTAGAACGTGCATCTGCTGAAAAATTTTTGGAACATGCAGACACTGATAATAAAGGATTCGGCGGCAGCAAAGACATAAAAAGGGCTTTACATGAGCTGAATAGCTTAACTCCTGAAGCTGTAAAAGGCTTTCGTCAAGCTGCAGAAGCAGATAATAAGGATACAGACTCAGATTCAAGTAGTAAAGGCAGCGATGATAAAAATAAAACATGGGGGGGAGGCGGTGGCGGAGGAGGTAAGGACTTTAAAGCGGAAGATTTTAAACTTCCAAGTAGAGATGAGCTTTTACAAAGTCTGCCCAAGGAATTAAGGGATGTTTTAGATAAATATTTACCTAAATATTAACAAAACTATGTTTAATTCCACATCGATAGTTACGAAACAAATTAGTAGCGAGATAGTACAAATAATGCGTTTCAAAAATTGAAATGAATTATACAAATTGCTAGAATAGCTAGCTTGTCTGCAAGACCTCTAGCAAAGCTAGAAGCATATTGCAGACATGTTTAGTTTATCTGATAAGCTAGGGTTTAGCTTTATCGCCAATTAAATGAAATTCTAATGTTAGAAGTAGTCCCACAGCAACCCCAACGTAAAAAAATGAACCTTTATATCTATATTTACACATAAACTTGTAAATATAAATATTGAAAGGAAATATTATGGCAGTAACACCACTCTCCGTAGCCTTGTTTGGGGCTTCAGCAGAAGCTGCAGCATTATCAACGGCAGCATCAATTGCTTCAATTATGGATAGCACTATGGCTGGTATTTTTAATGAACGTGCATCAGCATTCTTAGATCAGGCTAAAGCTGCCTTAATGTTAGCTAGAAAAGCCCATGATTTAATCACTGCTGGTATTTAGCTTAAAAAAAATAATTATTACTACTTACACTTTATCTACAAAGTACCATTTAGGTACTTTTTTTATACCAGTTCAAAAATCGATATAAAGCGACAAATATGTCTTTTATAAATAAAATAACTCAAATTGCCTTAGCTGCTTCTAAAAAAATAGAAATTGTAGCAGCTTTTTTTATTGTTGCAATTGTGTTTATGATGATTTTGCCTCTGCCTATTTGGCTGGTAGATATTCTCATTGCACTTAATATTTCTTTAGCTTGTTTATTGGTAATAATTTCCCTATATTTATCAGGACCTTTAGCTTTTTCTACCTTTCCTGCAGTTCTTTTATTAACTACCTTATTTCGCTTAGCTTTAGAGGTCGCTACTACACGTTTAATTTTACTAGACGGCGATGCTGGACATATTGTAGAAGCTTTTGGTCAATTTGTAGTAGGAGGGAATTTAGTTGTAGGCTTGGTAATATTTTTAATCTTAACAGTTGTACAATTTTTAGTTATTACTAAAGGATCAGAACGTGTAGCCGAAGTTTCAGCTCGTTTTACCTTAGATGCTATGCCAGGTAAACAAATGTCTATTGATAATGATTTACGATCGAATGTAATTAATGGTGAAGAGGCACGCCGCAGACGTAATGATTTAGCCCGCGAAAGCCAATTATTTGGGGCAATGGACGGTGCAATGAAGTTTGTAAAAGGAGATTCTATTGCTGGGATAATCATTGTGGCTATTAATTTATTAGGCGGAATTGCTATTGGAGTATTACAAAAAGATATGACTGCAGCAGATTCTTTAAGAAAATATGCAATTTTAACAATTGGTGATGGTTTAATCGCTCAAATTCCTTCAATTTTAATCTCCTTAACTGCTGGTATGATTATTACTAGGGTAGCAAATAATGCATCTCAAGGCGGCAAAAATGATAGCAATGTAGGTAAAGAAGTGATTGAGCAAATATTTGGTCAGCCGCGTTCCTTATATATAGCCTCTGGCACTATGTTAATGTTTGCTGCTATCCCTTCTATGCCCTACTTAATATTTATTTCTTTAGCTGCTATTACCGCCAGTATTGCTTATTTAATGAATAGAGTAAAAAGTGGTAAAGGAGAAGCAGAAAATAATAAAACTCCAAGCAAAAGACAACCACGTGATGAACATGGACAAGTTATGGATGTGGTTAAAGACGCAAAAACCTTTACTCCTATAAGGGAATATGTAATTGCATTTGGTTCTATTTGGAGTAAACCTGCTCCTGCCCATCCTGATATTATTGAAGTAGTAAATAGTATTCGTAGTGCAAAAAATCATTTAGTACAAGATTTTGGTTTTTTAATGCCTAAAATTCACGTAGATTTTTCCCCCAGTGTAGAAGATAACCAATATATATTTCAAATTTATGAAGTACCAACTTTATCAGGTACTCTACATCTTAACAAATATTTATGCTTAAATAATGCTAGTGTTTTAGATGCATTACATGTACCTTATCAAATCATTGATAATGAACCAATTGGCACTACCCAATTATGGGTTGAAGATAGTCATCTGCCTAACTTAATGCAGGCAGGCGTGAAGGTTAAAAGTTTTAATGATTTTTTAACCTTTAGATTATTAGATTATTTTTTACGTACCTGTAAGCAATTTTTTGGTATTGAAGAAATGCAAAGAGTTTCTACTGGTATGGACGAACTAATGCCAGAATTATCTAAAGAACTGCAGCGTAGTATACCAATACCTAAAATAACTGAAGTCTTTCAAAGACTATGTGCCGAACGTGTAAGCGTGCGTAATGTAAGACAAATATATGAAACTCTTGTCGAATGGGGAGCTAAAGAACGCGACCCTGTAGTTTTAGCTGAATATGTACGCATGAGTTTACGTCGTCAAATTTGTCATCAATTTAGTCAAAATGGCTTACTCTTATCCTTTTTAATTACTCCAGAAACCGAAGAGGTAATTCGTGGAGCTATTAGACAAAATTCACACGGCAGCTTTCTAGCTCTTGATCCTCCTATAGCTAAGCAATTCTTACAAAAAGTATCTGAAGCTTATAAAGAACATTCTTATGATATTATCCCGCCCATTATCTTAGCCTCTCAAGATATACGGCGTTATGTACGTAAATTAATTGAAGATGAGTATTTTACTATTCCCGTAATTTCATTTTCAGAATTATCTGCAGATATGAAAGTGCAGCCCATAGGTAAAATTAGTTTAGAAGATGAGTAATATATACCTTGCATAATCTTGTTTAAGTACATACAATGTATATATAAATTAATATTGAGGCATAAATAATATGAAAATTACCTTAACTAAAATCGGCAATTCTAAAGGCTTTAGAATTCCTAAAGCTCTGCTGGTACAACTGGGTTTTGAACATGAAGCAGAACTAACAATACAAAATAATACTTTACAGCTTACTCCTGTTAAAAGAAAACCTAGGGAAGGCTGGGCAGAACAAATAAAAGCTTTAAAAGAAAAAAATGGTGGTCATGATAAAGCTACTTTAGAATTTGATTATGTTCCCACTAAATTTGATCAAGAATGGGAATGGTAAAATGAAATCTAAAACAATACAAAGAGGGGATATATTTATTGCCGATTTAGAACCAACTATAGGTAGCGAAATAAAAAAAATACGCCCATGTATGATAGTTTCGTCAAATGAAATAAATAATGAATTACCATACGTGGTTATAGTTCCATTAACTACAGGAAGTTTTGATTATTTTTTTAGGATTCCTTATACATTTTTAGGAAAGCAAGCTTACTTTATTCTAGATCAAATTAAAACTATAGATAAAACCAGATTACTAGATTATAAATGTAGGGTTCCACAACCAACCCTAGAAAAGGTACTAGAGAATCTGCAAGAAATGTTCGCAATTTAGCCAATACTATAATGCACAACTACTATGCTAGAAAACATCAATAATTTTAGTAAAAAGCTAAATATCTATCGACAAAATATTCAAAATCTAGATTTTGTTGAGGAAATTGGTCGTGTAATTCAAGTACTTGGCACTCTTATTGAAGGAAAAATCTCTAATGCAAAACTAGGGGATTTATGCGAGCTTATTATTCCAGAAAAACCAGAACAACCCATGCTGGCTGAAGTAGTAGGCTTTACTAAAGAGTCAGCTTTACTATCTGCTTTAAGTGCCTTAGATGGTGTAGCAAGCGGTACTATTATTCGTCCCTTAAGAAAGGCACACAGTATTACTATCGGACCTCATCTATTCGGAGTAGTACTTGACGGATTTGGCAGACCATTATTTAAAACTCCTGCAGCTGCAAATTTGCAATTAAATGCACAAGATAGTTGGGAACCATTTTCTACAGTAGTAATTAAAGAGGCTATAGATGCTACAAAAAAACCTAGAGTAACAGAAACTTTACATACAGGGGTAAAGGTAATTGATACCCTGCTAACTCTAGGTCGAGGACAAAGAGTTGGAGTATTTGCAGGAGCTGGGTGCGGAAAAACTACGTTGTTATCAGCTATTGCCCGCGGAGCTGATGTTGATGTAATTGTCTTCGGTTTAATTGGTGAACGCGGGCGTGAATTACGTGAATTTTTAGAACATGAATTAGATGAAAATCTAGTAAAAAAAACTATTTTAGTATGTGCTACTTCAGACAAAACTTCTATGGAAAGAGCACGAGCAGCTTTTACAGCTACAGCAATTGCAGAAGCTTTTCGAGATAAAGGCAAAAGAGTATTACTATTAATCGACTCACTTACACGTTTTGCGAGAGCCCAGCGTGAGATAGGTTTAGCTGCAGGCGAACCGCCTGCAAAGGGAGGATTTCCGCCTTCTGTATATACTATGCTGCCTAGATTAATAGAAAGAGCAGGCAATAGCGAGCAAGGAAGCATGACTGCTATTTATACAGTATTAGTAGAAGGCGATAATATTATTGACCCCATTGGTGAGGAGGCTCGTTCTTTGCTTGATGGACATATAATTTTAGCCAGAAAATTAGCTGAACAAGGGCATTTTCCTGCTGTTGATGTATTAGCTAGCATAAGTCGAACTATGACAAATGTAATAGATGAAGAACATAGAAACATGGCTAATCAACTACGGGCTTTGATGGCAAGATATAAAGAATTAGAATTACTTATTCGACTAGGGGAATTTAAATCAGGCAATGATGCTTTATCAGATAAAGCAGTAGAGCTTAATCAAGAAATTATTAGTTTTCTACGTCAAGATACACGCTATCCAGTTGGCTATCAGCAAACTTATAATGAATTAAACAATATTGTTAGTAAATCTTATTAGGTAATCTTAATGAATAATGCTATAGAACAACAATTAAATATTTGGTTTAAACCATGGGAATATACCCATAAAAGCTGGGTAGAAGACACTATTTTTACTAATCTCACTCAACATGAAATTGATATAGGTTATATAGCATGGTGCAAATATATTGGTATTAGTTATGAATTTATCCCTTATCAAAATTTATGGCTGCAACAATATTGGCTAGATAGCACAACTTTAATTTTAGCCATTAATTTACTAGGCAGCATGCTGCACAAACAAAAAGATAATGTTTCTACGGTTGCTCAATTACGCTGGGCACAACGAACTGCACTTGCTAGACCAATATTTTTAACTAAACCCATGAAATTTACTTCAAATTTTGAAACAGGTATAAACCTTTTATATCAAATTTTACAATGTTATTGTCCGCAAATATGGACAAGATTTTTATTACAATTGCCAAAATTTGAAGTACAAGTAATAAATATCCATAATGAACCATTATTAACAGGAAAAATGATTTTAATTATTGAAAAGTTATGGGACATTATTCTAAGTGAACTACCCTGACTAAAGTCAGCAAACCTCCTACTTCAAAGTTTCATAGCTAGATGTATTGGAGCTTCCAGCTTACAATAAAGCACTCGACTTCAGTCGATGGTTGTTTACTATTTATAAGGGAAAGTGATATATAACATTTAACAATTGTTTACAAAGTTCGCTAGTAATTAATGCTTATACTAACTACATTGTAATTATAGATAGGGGGCGATGATGAATAAAGAACATTTATATACTGAAAGCTTTGATATTGTAAACAATATAGATATACGCAGTTTAGCCCAAAAATATGATAAGCGTTTATTTCACTTTGTATTACGTAGGTTACGCAATGAAGAAGATGCAAGAGATATTGTACAATCTACCTATATGGAAGCGATAAAATCAGCAAATAATTTTCGTCATGAATCCAAACCTGAAACTTGGCTTATGGGAATTGCACTTAATTTAACTAGAAATCAAATGCATAAAGCTTATCATCGTTATGAAGTTAGCGGTTATAATGATGAAGATGAAAATTGGTTAGAAAACATTGCAATTAATGAGCAAAGTCCAGAAGTTATTGCACAAAATAAACAATCGATAAAGTCAGTGATTACGACATTTAAACAAATGTCAGAAGAAATGCGTGAAACTGCTATTATGGTATTAGTAGAAAACTTAAGTTATGACTATACAGCCACAGAAATGAATATACCCATTGGTACAGTTCGTTCACGGGTAGCTAGAGCTAGACAAATGCTAAAAACCCTACAAGACGCAGCATAAACTAAAGAACAAGGTATACAAAGATTTGAGTTTAAAGAGTAATGTTGATTTTTTCATACTTCCGCTTTCAGCCATGCTTATGCATGGTTTTTTTACTATATTTATTTTCTGCGATTTTCCGTAATTATTTTTGGGTAAAAGTATAATATGTATTTCAACAATTTATTAAAACTCTGCAGTTATTATCTAAAAAATCATATTCCCCAAGATAAACATATTCTCCAAGAATATATAGAATGCAGTGAGGATAAAGATACCCCTAAGCATGCATTACATTGGTTAGATTTAATGAATATTAAGCAAGATAACCATAGCTACAAATTACAACAGCATATTAATCTATTAGCTAATTTACTTAGTATAAATTTATCCATTGATGCATGGTATAGCGGAGTTGCATTTAAAGACATAGAAAATCATAATTATATAGAATTTCTATCAAAAATCTTACAACAAAAAAATATCATAATTACTGAAATTTTGTCAGAAAACCACTATCATATTTTACAAAATGAGCTATTTACCTTTAGTAAAGCCTTATTATATTTTTTAATGGATAAAAAATATGTATCTGATTATCAAGAACAGCAATTTACTGAATGGCTGGAAATTAAATGAATTATAAAACAATTTCTATGCGGCGTTTTCCATCAAAAACTGCCTTATTACCTTGCACAGATACTAAACGATAGCCGTCAATGGTATCACCAATAAAAAATCTCTGTCCATCTTCAGTAGTTATCCCTGCCATTTTGCCTGACATAATTTGTGTAATTTTAAAAGGTAAAAAACTATTCAAACTTAAAATACGTACATTAATAGGAAATTTAGGCTTATAGGTTATATTAAAGTTTTCTACCGCCCTTTCTAGACGTAATCTATCTTCATCATCAAGACTGGCATCTATTGTCCAGCCTTCAGTATCAAATTTTAAATCTACTAAGTTTCTTAGCTGTAATTCCATTAATTTGGTATTTAAAATTTCTGCTAATTCTTGTCTAGCATAATATTTTTTAATTGGATTAACTTTTTTTACTTCACCGTTATGATTCACAGATTTTAATTCCATACTTTCTGCATGGGTTTTAATTTTATTTTCATTTAATACAGAATCTTTAGGGAGAAATACACTAGCTGTTGCCCAACTAGCTAACATTAATAATCCCCCTATCGCAAAAACTTTAGATTTCCATGACATTTTAATAGGCTGCATTTCAGTTAAAATATCATCATCTTGTATTAATGAAAGCTCAGTATCATTTAATTTTTCAGGCAAATAATCAAAGATATTCCAAGCATCTTCACTTTTAGCTATTGCTATCCAAGTTCCTTTAAGAAAAAAAGCATGTAAGTGTTCTATAATAATTGGTTCAGTAATATAACTGCCGTCTTCTGCTCTAACTTCGCCTATTGGGGTTAAGACTAACTCTCCATCTTGGTATCCAATGCTTAAATGATGTTCTTCAATATTGGCATCTAAAATCAGTACATCACTATTGTCGCCGCTTCCAATATTTATTGTATGCGTATCCTCAATAGGCATGGCGGCACCCCGATTTAGCCCGCTTAGTATACGCAGCTCTAACATATGTATTCACTCGCTATTTGTGTTATACACTTTAAGTGATTTATATAAAAAATAAGTTCATTTTTTTTGAAATATGTTATTTATCCCGCATAAAAGACGACCCAAAGGCAATAGTATATGATTTTAGATGTGTGCGAGGCAGTCTATACAGTAACAGAAAATGAGGATTTGTCGAGCAATCAATTATCTTAGTTGCCCCATTGTGTATCGATAATTAAGAAGTCCTAAAGTATTTTTGTGTTTTTGTAAATCAGAATTAGCATTTTTGTGATGTTCTGTTTCAATAATTGCTTTTTCTCCATAATATGACTGACTATATCTTTGTACCCAAGGAGTAGCTTCTTCCATACTTTTAGCTATTTTTGTATCTAATTCTTCAAGTTTTCCTATCTCATTATTTTTTAGTATGTTTTCAGCTATTTTATTTCTAAATATATCATCATTTTTATAACTTAATCTGAATA
>JBEVKW010000145.1:0-3861 GCA_040509495.1 Chitinophagaceae bacterium
TGCGACTCCTTTGCGTACTTTGCGATACTTCCACGCCCCTCCAATCTCTAAGAAATATCCAGGACGATATAAGCAACGGGCTGCTATCTATCTGCTGAAAATCTTCTACTCACCACCAGGTCTTTACTGCCCGGTGTGTATGTATAAAATCCTTCTCCAGATTTTGCGCCAAGTTTACCTGCTGTGACCATGTTCACCAGCAGCGGGCAGGGAGCATATTTGGGATTACCGAAACCTTTATGCAATACCTCAAGAATAGACAGGCAAACATCGAGGCCGATAAAGTCGGCGAGTTGTAATGGTCCCATCGGATGCGCCATTCCCAATTTCATCACCGTATCGATCTCTTCAACGCCCGCCACACCTTCATATAAGCTGTAAATGGCTTCGTTGATCATTGGCATCAGTATCCGGTTAGCGATGAACCCCGGATAGTCATTCACCACGCAGGGGATCTTGTTGAGCTTCCGGCTTAATTCGGTTATGGTGTCCGTTACTTCTTTTGTTGTAGCATAGCCATTGATGATCTCCACCAGTTTCATCACCGGCACAGGGTTCATAAAGTGCATACCGATGACGTGTTCTGGGCGTTTCGTCGCCGCAGCTATTTTTGTGATCGAGATGGAGGAGGTATTGGTTGCCAGTATGCAGCCATCCGGCGCCACTTCATCGATCTGTTTGAAGATGGACAGCTTCAGCTCGATATTCTCCGTGGCTGCTTCCACTACCAGCTGAGCATCTTTCAACCCTTCAAAGCTGGTCATAGTCGTAAGATTCGCCAGCGTTTGCGTTTTTACTTCCTCCGTAATTCCACCTTTCGCCAACTGCCGGTCGAGGTTTTTAGTGATCGTTCCGATCGCTTTGTCCAACTGCGGTTGCGAGACATCGATCAGGTTAACGCGGAATCCATGCTGTGCAAATACATGGGCAATTCCATTTCCCATTGTGCCTGCTCCAATAACTGAGACGGTATTGATCATATAGCAATTTGATTTTCGCAAAAATAATGTCTTTGGGAGGAAAAGCGGGTGGGAGGTTTGATGGCCGCTGACAGATGGCCGATGACAGATGGCTGATGGCCGGACCTCGGAATGCATTATTATAAAAAGCTCGAAGCCCTCCGGTATGGGAGGGCTTCAGTATAACTTTTTATGATTCTGGAGAAACTCGGTCATCGGTCATCGGTCATCGGCCATCGGTATCGGCCATCGGTATCGGCCATCGGCCATCGGTCATCGGCCATCGAATCTCTCCAGGCGATCTTACTTATTCTTAAAATCTCCTCTCTTCCAGCTCTGGATAAAATCCGCCCAGGCGGCAGGGTTGAAGATGTTCATCGGAGGAACCTGGCCCTGGTAAACCGCGCGGTTGGCAACGTTGCGGAACTGGATGCTGGTAGCTTCGCGGCCATCTCCCGGAACGGTTCTCAGGAGTACGCGACGCTTGGCTTCGCTGGTATTCTGTCGGGCGATCTCGATATCGTCATCCGGCACTTTGGTGCCGACAAAGTCGCGGGCAAACTGCTCGGGAGTTGGGCGCGGTTTGATGATCGTTGCGGGAAGATAGACGGTATCGGCTACCATCAGCTGGATCACGCTGTGCTGGTTTCCTTCGAGTGATTTAGGGATGGTAATGAGTTTGGGTTTGTAGCTTACGTGTGAAAACTCGATCTCATCGCCTTTTAATACGACGATCGAGAATACGCCCTGGTCATTGGTCAGTGTACCACGGTTCTGGCCTTTGATCGTCACACTGACTGCCGGAATGCCCACCAGGCTGTCTGCGGTCATGACTACTCCATATAATTGAACCACAGAGTCTCTGGCTGTTTCGAACTGAGCTTTTGCGGTGGCGGGTACTGTAAAAAAGGCAGCAATTGCCAGGTATTGTATAAGTTTCTTCACGGCCTAAAAATAAGGACTAGTTATGTAAATCTGTCAACAAATTAGCTTTACAAGTGTTTACCTTTGCAGCTCGATTCCATTTTAACATAAGCTTTGAAAATGACGCAAGAAAAAGTACTGGAAGCTCTCTCGAATGTTCAGGAACCTGACCTGGGAAAAGATATTGTGACCCTGAACATGGTGAAAGATATACAGATAGAAGGAAATTTCGTATCCTTCACCGTGGTACTGACCACGCCAGCCTGTCCGATGAAAGACATGATCAAGAATGCCTGCATCAATGCGGTGAAATTGCTGGTGAATAAGGATGCAGCCGTTAATGTTAAGTTTACGGCTAATACGACCTCTAAACGGAATGACCCCGGCACAGTGTTGCCAAAAGTGAAAAATATTATTGCCGTAGTAAGTGGGAAAGGTGGAGTAGGCAAATCTACCGTTTCATCCAACCTGGCACTGGCGCTTGCTTCAGGCGGCGCGAAAGTAGGGTTGATGGATGCGGATATTTATGGACCGAGTGTGCCGATCATGTTTGGTGTGCGCGGCGATCGCCCGATGATGGTGGAAGTGGAAGGAAAAGGAATGATCGTTCCGCTGGAGAAATTCGGCATAAAGTTGATGAGTATCGGTTTGTTGGTGGATGAGAAGAATGCAGTCGTTTGGCGTGGGCCGATGGCCAGCAGTGCGATCCGCCAGTTTGTGACGGATGTGTACTGGGGAGAGCTGGACTATCTCGTTGTCGATATGCCTCCCGGCACCGGCGATATCCACCTCACGCTGATGCAGACCGTTCCGGTAACCGGTTCGGTGATCGTGACCACGCCGCAGGATGTGGCGCTGGCCGACGCGAAAAAAGGTATCGCGATGTTCAGCCAGGCACAGATGAACGTGCCGGTGATCGGACTGGTAGAAAACATGAGCTATTTCACGCCGGCCGAATTGCCGGATCATAAATATTATATATTCGGAAAGGAAGGCGGAAAACGACTTGCTGATGAATATGATCTCCCGTTCCTGGGACAGATTCCACTCGTGCAAAGCATCCGTGAAGGTGGCGACCAGGGGGTGCCGATCATGGTGAGTGATGACGAGATCACAAAACAGGCTTTCAAAGAGTTTGCAGCGCATGTGGTGAGAGGGGTTTCGATGAGAAATGCGAACATGTCGACGGAAAAGCTCGTTGAGGTAGTTGGATAGGTTTTTCTATCCGATTGGCGTAAGAGTATCGCAAAGGACGCAAGGAACCGCGAAGGGCGCTAAGATAT
Organism: Chitinophagaceae bacterium; assembly: GCA_040509495.1. Taxonomy (GTDB): domain Bacteria; phylum Bacteroidota; class Bacteroidia; order Chitinophagales; family Chitinophagaceae; genus Terrimonas_A. The sequence continues at coordinate 3,167 of JBEVKW010000145.1, forward strand.
CTTTGCGTGCTCTGCGATCCCTTTGCGTCCTTTGCGATACTCCTACGCCAATCAACCCGGATCCATGTTACGAACCCCATTGTCCGCAGTCCATTTCTTATCTTCGTTTCATGTACAACCTATCCTACTTCAAAGAACAAGACCCCGCCGAAGTCATCGCTTATGCAAAAGCACATCCCTTCGTTTTTCTATCCGGCTGTGATTCGGAGAATAAACCCGTAGCCACGCAGGTGCCGGTGTTTATCGATGAAAAAGATGGCAAACTCTTCCTGTCCGGCCACCTCATGAAGAAAACAGACCATCATCTCGCCTTTGAACAGAACCCGAACGTACTGGCTGTTTTTACAGGCGCCCATACTTATGTAAGCGCGAGCTGGTATGAAGATAAACGGCAGGGATCCACCTGGAACTACACCAGTGTGCACGCGAAAGGATTGATCCGCTTCCTCGATCGCCAGGCTTTGCTGGATGTACTGCAACGGACAACAGATCATTTTGAGAATAATCCCTACTCCGGCGCGAATTTTAAAGACCTGAGTGAGGACTACATAGAGAAAATGGCAAAAGCGATCGTGGCATTTGAGATCGAAGTGACGGCGGTGGACCATGTATTCAAGCTGAGTCAGAACAGGGATGAAAAGAGTTATGATAATATTACAGGGAAATTGAAAGAGCAGGGTGGTGACGCGGAAGTG
>JBEVKW010000146.1:0-9571 GCA_040509495.1 Chitinophagaceae bacterium
GCCTGACCACTTTTCCTTTTGGTACATTAGTGGCTTTTCCACAGCCTGAGCGTCGATGCTAAGCCCTTTGATAAAGAATGAGTCATCTAACGTAGTAGCTGACATCAGAATCCTTTGTTTGGCGTTATGGAAGGTTCCAAATTGCCAAATGGTACCAATATATTGAGTTATTTCTATTTCTTGCCCGGATATAAAAGCTTGACAGTTCTCTAAGTTGTCCTTAATCAAAGGCCAAGTGAATTTTATTGAATCCTCCTCTTTGTTATGCGATAATATATTTAAGACGTCGCTTTGCTTTTCATTCCATGACCAATAAGGTACTGGGAGTGTAGTTCTTTCGCCGTTTAATATTTCAAGGAAACTGCCTTCTCCTTGATTTTTCAAATCGCTTTCAAAAAGGGCTAGAAATTGATTATACACAGGGCTTGCATTTGGGATTTTAAGCGAGAGGGCGTCCTTAATTGAATCGATACACGCGTGTGAGTCGTCCAGGATTACAGTATCAACTTGTATAGATTGACTGCCTAATTTGAACTTGGTCAAACCGTTAAACACCTTTTGAATGTGTGTAATTAAAATTTTATTCCCATTCAAAAAATCGTACGGTATTTGCCCATCACTTTCTACAAGGCAGCACCTAATTCCAAATTTGTTTGCTTGTTCGAAGGTTTGATGAACAAGGTAAATATTGGGACAAAGGTATAATGCTGGGCCTCTGCCCTCATTGAGTCTTGACTGCAATATCAAAAGCCCAATCAGGGTTTTTCCCTGGCCAGTGTGAAGTTTTATTATTAGATCTTTATCATCTCGCCTCTGACTATACCAGTCAGATAATATTTGCGCTTGTGCTGGCCTTAAAGGGCCTGTTTCACTTTTTCTGTCGAGGGAGTCATAAATCTCTAAAGGATCGGTCTTCTTTTCGGAACCCTTACCTGCTCGTCGTTTGTTGAAGTCAACCATTTGATATCGTTTATGAATTAATACTTTCCAAAAGCTTTGAATAATTCTCAGTAAGGGCTAATATGTTGTTGGACCTGAGGTCTTCAAGGGGGATAGGAAAATAAATCTATAAAGATTTCGGAACACATCCAGAAATACCGTGAAAAAACGGGTCTAAACGGGTGTTTTCACCTGAGGAATATGCTGAATAGGCGAGATTTTATTTGTAGCATTGCTTGTAAAAGGAGAGTTGATTTGAAGAAGAATTCTTTCTTAAACGGTGAGATAGTTTGGTAAGTAGTGGTTGAAGGGGCGTATAAAATACCAAACAAATTGCAATACAACAGGAGGATTTCTTTGTTTATCTGTAAATTGGCTCACCACTCAACCACCATTATTAACCTTTATCCCAAACGAACCTTATGCCTAAGAATCACCCTTTCGTTTATTTAAAAAACGACGTTAATGCTAAAGACAAATTCAAGAAACAGCGGGCAATTGTCAAAAGGCCTGTACAATCAACTGATGAGGAAGATGAGCATGAGCCAATGCCCAGACACTTCCATCAGCGTAGATTGTATGCTTCTATACGCCTTTTCGACAGAGAAAGATCAATTAGAAACAGAAACCGTTCATTGAAAGTTAATGCTATTATTGACGTAGTAAGACTACATTTTTTTGTACGGATCGATCCGAAATTGCAGAAAAAGTTTTTAGACAGTTACGGCCTTAATTTGCTAACACTCGAAGATTTCAATAAGACCGGGCTATTTAGCATCGTCGATGAAACGATGTTTTCCAAATTTAAACAAGATCTTGCTGCTTTTTATAGTGCTTCTTCAGACGAAACATATCAGGGAAAGCCTTGGGCGATCATAGTGCTCATACGTGATTTCTTGTTTTTAAGTTCAAATCGTCGTCGGCTATCCTATAGTGATTCAATAATTCATCTGAACCTCCTCCCATTGACTGATAGAAGGTCTCGTGATTTGCTCACTCAATTAGAAGAGTATTTAAATAGCCAACAGAAGCGCTTTCTGGTTAATCGTTATCAGACTAATATTGAAGTGCAGAACCTTTCTCGAATCGAGGTGAGAGAAATTGTGGAGAATTTTGATAATGTTAAGGCGATCACAAGTTCAAGAGCTGCTAATATTGGCCCTGGCGCTTACGGCACAGTAATTCGGAGTTACGGGTTCACGGTAGCTGCTGATCCCAACAACGTACCGGTAGGGATTATCGATACTGGAGTTGAGCTTATCGCCCCGCTAAGAGCTTTGAATAGTGGAATTGCTTTAGATATTACTCCAATGGGAGCGCCGAGTATTGATGATAACGGTCATGGAACCATGGTAGCAGGATTAGTGGCTCTCGGAAGTGATTTTCTCGAAAACATGCGTAGTGAATATGCTTCCCATGCGACAATAGCCACATTCAAAGTGTTACAGAATGGAACAGAGGATCTTCAAGTCAACAAAATCATTGATGGTATCAGGGTAATGTACGAAAGGGGGGTAAGAGTCTTCAACATGTCATTGAATGAAGCGTTTCATAAAAAGTATAATTCAGGAGTTAGTGACTTTGCATTTCAACTAGATAAAATTGCATTTGAACTTGATCTGTTGGTTTTTATTTCTGCCGGTAATTTATCCGAAGCGCACGTGGAGGCGCTTCAACAAGAAGTCCATCCGTCTCATGCTTATCCTAAACATTTTTACTGTATTGGAGACGAATCAGATATTCATAAATGTGAGCTAACAAATATCTGCGCTCCGGCAGAGTCATGGAATAATGTTAGTGTAGGGGCTATTGCAGAAAATTATCAGCCGTCTTTTACTGTAGGTGTAACACCCGCGAAAGAATTCCCAGCGGTTTATACACGTAAATTTCACTACGATTATGATCAGAAAATTAATGGGACTAGTTTTTTAAGGGCACAAAAGAACAAATTTTTAAACAAGCCAGATATTGTTTTCAATGGCGGCGATTTTATCGATTATGATGCAGGCCTTGAGGTTTTAACGTCACCAAACTTCTCTGGCAATAAGTATTTTTCAAAAAGCGCAGGGACTAGTTTAGCAACCCCTTTAGTCACATCGCTTGCAGCACAGATCTCAAAACTTTATCCAAAGTTAAATATGCAGACAGTAAAGGCGATTCTTTTAAACGCGGCGGAAATGCCATGTGGACAAGATCCTCAAATTTTCCGTCCGTTTAAAAAGTTGTTACAGCGACTCGCAGGCAGCGGTTTGCCGAAAAAAGAGTATTTGTTTTTTAATAATGAGGATGAAATCACTTATATTATTGAAGACGCAATTGCACTGGAAGAGATCAAAACTATTCCGATTAAGCTACCTCCCGAAATCCTAGAATCTGCTAAGAAGCTTTGCTTCACGGCGACATTGTGCTACAAGTTTGATCCGTTACAAGATGATCATTTGAATTATTGTCCAGTTCAAATTGTATTTGGGTTTTTCAAGAATGTAGCGGTTGATCAATTGGCAGACGAAAATGCTGAGATTTACAAAATTCCTAAGGGACCTACATGGTCAGAAGATTTTTGGCCTATTGAGAATAGGTTATATTCTAATGTACAATATCACTTCTTCTACCTAGACGCGGGAAAATTGGCTGCTACAGAACATACTATAGCTCTCGGAATAAAATGTACTGGTAAGCGGGAAATAGACCCACAACACAGAAGAAGTATAGAAAGTAATCCGCATTCTTTCTCGTTGGTACTTCGAATATCGGAGGAGCCAGAAGCAAGAGAAAGGGGGACCTTACATAATAGAATGATTGCTTTGAATTCAATAGAAGCGATACCAACTATTGATTTGGACGCGTATCTGGATCAGGGCTAGGCTATTTCTTTTTAGGCGTTTTTCTTGCGGAGCTTATCTTTGTGGATGCTTTTTTACCGGTTGCATGAGTACGTGCAGGTGTATCAGCCGGTAATTTTCTTTTTACAGATGGCACAACTTTGTTTCGTGATTTTGTCGGCATAGACTTACCAAGAGCTTTTCGTTCTAGCAGTACTAATTCCTTCCAAGTCCCGGTGTCAATTTCGCCGGAGGATACTATGCCCTTAGCGGTAGCGTCAAATACGCTACGCTTAATAGCGGTTATCAGTGTTTTCTGAATACTGTAATAAGAAAGCCCCTCACAATCATGGATAACTTCAGGGAGTGAAATTGATTGATCAAACCTGAAAGTATCATTACGTAAAGTAAGAGTAATAAGATCCACTATTTGTCCGGTTGATGGCAATTCGAATTTAATGTTGACATCAAATCGACGAAGCAGAGCATCATCGATCATCTCAACCTGATTAGTGGCCGCAATTACAATACAGTCTTGCGGCATAAAATCGAAAAGTTGTAAGATAGTGTTGACAACGCGCTTCATTTCGCCATGATCTTGGCTGTAGTCTCGTACTTTTCCAAGTGAATCAAATTCGTCAAGAAAGATTACACTTTTTTCGGTGGCAGCGCGGCGAAAAACTTTTGCTAGATTCTTACTAGTCTCTCCAAGTTTGGAAGAAACAATGGCTCCCAAGTTAACTACGTACATCAACTTCTGTAATTCACCTGCTAAGACATAAGAAGCTAAGGTTTTGCCGCAACCAGATGGACCATGAAAGATGACCTTATTGGCTATAGGGAGTTCCATCCTTTGTAAAGTCTCAATGGATCGATGCTCCTGTATAAAATAAGTAAGTTCTTGAACCACTCGCTCGCTGCATATAAGATCCCTGAATCTATAGTCAGATGTAAGTTTTTCCAAAATAAACTCACTCATATCCCGGTCCTCTAAGAAAGTGGCATGGGCGACAGATCCCACTTTAGTTAGTGCGCTGGTTTTCTCATTCCGAATAGATTCCTTTAAAATTGATTGAAGTTGGATGGCGAAGTTTACCTTATTGGATTTGCGAGAATGCTCAATCAACTCCTCCAATACTCGAAGCAGCTGCTCTTGATCATTTTCAAGTGCAAACTTGGCAATATCTTTAATGAAGGAGGATTGTGACATGGTATTTTGAAACTTTGCGACCACAAAATAGGAAGATTTTTTCGGCCGTCAATAAATCTTGTGAAAAGCATGGTAATCTTATAAAGGCATGTTGGAAGGTTCCAGAGTTTTACTAGATTTCTTCCTAGTTGACTACGAGACTTTGGACAATTGTGATATGAGGTCGATCGAACTTCTACGAGCAAGGATAATTTGTATTTAAGTGATAACTTATCAACTACTAAATGTCACTTTACATAAGGATGGTCGGGAATCTGTCTAGAAAAATCAATAATAATCACCTTTAGTCATTGCGAAAATCAAATGATCATAGTCTTCTTAAAATTTCAATAATTTCATTTGCATAGTCTGTAACAAGTTTAACTTGACTTTGTGTAACGGATTCTCCGTGTATTGCATAATTACAAATGGAAAGCATTTCGTGTAGTACATGTTGTAACTCGTTGCTAATAACATTTTGACTAGCCAATTCGCGAATTAATAAGGTTAACGGCTGATGCCTAGGTCGGATATTATTAGGTAGATATTCTCCTGAAATTCGACGCAGCTGAATTTCTATACTGTACCGTATCTTAAACAACTCAAGGTGAGGCTGAGGGACTTCTATTTTATTTTTTTCAGAATTTCGGGGTAGCAAACCACTTTCTTTCAATTTGTCTTTTACAATTCTTTCAATTTCGTTTTCAATCTCAGGCAATTTACTATCAGCTGGCGGTGGTCCGTAGGTTTGTATTGTTTGATTAAGAGTCTGAGTTTGACTATTTTTAATCTCATTTTTGATATCGCCAAGCCTAACCTGTATATCGCGTTTGAACTCTTCAATCTCCTGTTTGAGCTTAATACCGAGGAATTCCATTTCTGAAAAAATAGGAACCAGTGCTAATGCAATAAAAATGATAAATATAAATATGTCAAAAGGATTGGACAAGCCCAGACTGACAGCCTTAAAACGTTTAAGCATAATGCAGCCAGTTAGAACTAGAAGCAATACCCACCAAATGATTTTAAACCAATTCGGCAACTTCATATATGGTTTTTATAAGAGGAGGTTGATAGTGGCACTAGAATATGTAATTGAATAGGCACTAAACTTTTTCATATATCTCAAATGCAGCTACTGGATAATCTTGTAACTCATATAAGAATATGTTCGAATGTTCTTTTACAAGCTTCATTTGTGCGTGTATATGTATCGAGTCACATCCTCTCGAAACTAGATACTGTTGATTTCGTCTGCAGTAATCTTAAAAGCTAGTTCCGAGTTTATTTACTCCAGTTATTGCTAACGAAGCAACTTCGGCATCATGAGCATTATTAGCCAACCTATTATCCAGAGAGCAGTGGCAGGAAGATATTAAAGGTTCGAGTTCGGTCATTGAGTGGAGTTGATGGTTCAGGAATCAGTACGTTTCTAAGTTAGCTCTTTTTTTGAAAACTACGCCTCTTGATAAGTATATATAGTTACTAATAGGTAAGCCCTTGCATTCTTCAGATAAACTTTGGGGCATGTGAAAAAGAAAATTGATAAAGGGGCGAGATATACTCTCACTCCCTTGTGTCAATTTCCGCTAAATACCGCTGAACGGATTTGCAGTTCCACATTAATCCATTGCAAGCACAGAATTGAACATTATAAACTTCCTCGTTTCCAGCGTTTCAAAAACTCCTTCATCCAAAAAGCTGAAATATTCATCTTCCGAAATGATCAAATGGTCTAATAATTTGATGTTCAAGAATCGACTTGCCTCTACTAACTTCTCCGTAGCCGTCTTATCCGCCCTGGACGGTTTAAGACTGCCACTCGGGTGGTTATGAATCACCACAATCGACGCGGCACGCCTCAGCAAAGCACGATGATACACTTCCATGGGATCAATAAGCACGGTACGTTGAGTGCCCAGGCCCAGCAGCTCCAGCTTGCGGACGGTTTGAGAGCAGTCAAGTGTCATCATCCAGAGGTGTTCACGATCACGGTCCAGCTTGCTGTAACGGCGGAAAATGGGTTGGAGGATCTGGTAGATATCGGAGGAGGATTGAATGTGGATTTTTTGGTTGGGTTTGAGACGGATATTCATAAAATTAAGTTTAACAATTTTTAATACGGTTTAGGATGATGATTGAAGAAGCGCGGGCAACGGTGTTACGGGTATCATGGGAGGTGATAGGTAACGGAGTTGATCCGGGGTATCCAATCGATCGTTTGGTAATGATGGTCAGCGGGGCGTAGCGACTGCGGGGTATTAATTAATAGGTCTCTAAGATATAATTATTGTTTTACAAAAACAATAATTATATGTGAAATTTTATTTTTAATAACCTATTTCTACAGTATTAGATTTGCTATGAAATGCTAAGAGACTGGGTAAGAGCAAGTACACGAATAAACAAAATAAAATCGTTATCAATCGTTTGGCGGCTGTGTTAAAGGAGGAACAGATTTCAAATAAGGAGTTAGCAACAAAACTTGATTATGAGCAGGCGACTATTTCTAAGTGGACTACAAATACAATTCAGCCACCGCTTACCACTTTCCTACGTATTGCATTGCTACTTAACAGAGATCTTAAAGATTTTTTTATTTCTACAACGGAAATTGATTCCATTATTAAAAAAGGACTACTGAAGGAATTACAAGTTGTGGCTGATCAAGGGAAAAAAATTAGAAGAAAATAGTCGAAAATTATAAACCATCATCTACTTGCTCGCTGATAATTAACATATAGCATTGCTCGATGGCTGCGGACGCGCCTGGCTTGCTCTCAAATTCTTCGTAAGAACTGATATTTTCGTTTGATATCTTATTAAGACGCAGGAAGCCATAAGTTTTTCCCACTGTCCAATATCTGCCAGTGAGATAGTTGGCATTTAAGTACAATTCTCCAGCTCCTTGACGTGGGTCAGCTAGACGTGGTAAATTTAGTCTTTGAGAGAAATGGTAGGTAAGTGAAATTCTTTGCCCTTCCAAATCAAAGTGTAAGCTTTCTCCGTATGAAACGGCTGCATATCCTTCGGTGAATGAATTGATTTTTAAGCTAAAGAAAGATTGTTTTATCGAAAAAACAATTTTGAAAGGAGCTAAAGTGTTTTCTTGAAAATCTGATTTTGCATAGCCGCCCCAAGAGCCTTCAAGGTTGGGACGTCTTAAAATTAGTTTTTGAAAAAAAGCAAATCTCCATAGCCAGCTAAAATACAAAATCCAAAACAGAGTGATAAAGAATGTAAGAGTTGTAATTCTTGAATATGAATTCTTAATGGTGGAGGTAGTGTCGTCTGATTTTGGGATAGGTGAAAATAAAAACCAAAGGGTAAAAGAAAAAGCGAACATAATCCCTGTAATTCGCAAAATTTTGAAAAATTCTTCTTTCCTCATTCTTTATGCTTTATGTCCTTTATAAAATACGGTGGGGCCATATTTACTTCCGATGACGCCAGTGAGTTCAACTCCATTTACCATTGATCCATATTGAGCTGCCCGATATCTACCTCCAACAAAGTATTCAGTATTTAGATTCTTAGATATTGGAGGAGAAAAATATTGACAGATATGGGTTAATTTAAGCTCCGTCGCCGATATTAGATGAAAACCGTCGTGGTAGTCTGAAGCAAATGAACTTATGCGTATGAGAAAGGTAGCTATGTTCTGTAATCCTGAGACGGGAAGATGATAGTCACTTGGGACTTTGTCAATTAAAGGAGCTACAGGCAAAATATCAAAATCTGTATAAATGATAAGTCCAATACCAGAAAACGATTCGTCTTTCGTTTGTTCTAGTGTTAGTAGAAGTTCTCGTAGAAAGTGTTCACTCTTCATAAGATAGCGTTAGCTTATTTAATCTCTTCATCTTGCGCAAATAAGCCGATTCCTCCTAAGTCGCCTCTTAAATAATCCTTCTCAACCGCAGACTCGGCTCTAACAGGGGTTTTGGCGGTATGCATTCTTACAATGCTAGACGCTCCAAATTTATCTTTTTCTACAAAATTTACCTGATCTCGCCGCAATTGCTTGTTCAAAAGGCTAGTATTATGTGATGTAAATATCAACTGAGAGCCATTGACATTGTTCTTCTTGCTATTGTAAAGTTTAATTAGCAATTGAAGCAGTAAGGTATGAAACCTAGAATCGATTTCATCAATCCATAAAATTTGACCTTTTTTAAGAGCATAAACTAACTGAGCCACAAGAATGAAATATCTTTGAGTACCAGCTGATTCGTTGGTAAGCATGTCGAAATAAATGTAATCTTTTAGGATAAAAGACTCATCGTAAAGCTCATGTTTAGTGTAAAGCTCAAATTTTTCAATCTCTTTGTAATGAGCTAATCTTATTATCTCTGCTGAAATATTGAGTGAATTTTTGGCCATGCCTTCTATTCTCTCTTCTATAGTTTCGAAACCAAGTTTTGCTGCTTTTATGAACTGATTAATAAGTCTTCGATAATCCGGGTCCGCCAATATTGTAGTTGAGTCATGGAGAAGCCTGGGCGAGGTAAGATCTAGTATCACTTTATTATTCAACAACCAAACTCCAATTTTATCGACCATGCTTACATTTATTTGTTGAAGCAAAACTGACAAGAGTAAGACCTTAGGTTTTGCAAAT
>JBEVKW010000147.1:0-8526 GCA_040509495.1 Chitinophagaceae bacterium
GGCGAGTTTTTTTTTGTGCAGGTGACACCCTCCCATTTTTAGCCATTAGCGCGTAGCCTTGATCTTTTTTTGTTACTTTTTTTGCATCAAGGCAAAAAAAGTAAACAGAGACTTCGAGGTTCTCACCTCAAAAAACCTATAACAACAAAAAAAGCGCCTTGCCCGCCCGGCAAAAAACAGCAGGTAATTGCTCCCCCTACAGCCTCAATCGTTTTTTTACCGTCTCAACCACTGGCTTCAGATCCGGCGAAAGCTTCAGGTATACTATAGCCGCACCAAAGAGCATCAAAAACAGAAGGCTTCTGCAGAACAATCCGGCGAAGCCGTGAAGGTTTCTGAAGGCGAAATAGGTAAGTATATAGGCTGCGAGGCCGATAAGTACGGAATACAGGGAATTTCTGGTAAAAGGGAAAAGCCTGAATTTCTTCCAGAGGAAGATGATGCGGATCGCATTGTAAATAGTGATCGAAATAAATTGTGCGATGGCCGGTCCGAGGATGTCAAATTCTTTCGCCAACAGGTATGTCAGGGGAAGCATGAGGAACAAAAGAATGGCTCCGCTTATCAGTTGAAATCTCCAGTAAGTGGAGGTTCCGATAATCTCGGTGTTTATCCCCGTGCCGAGATCTACAACACGCGTCAGCCCCAGGAAAATGAATGAGCTGAATCCGAGCAGGTATTCCGGTTGAATCCCCAGCGTAATGATCGCCTCCCTGTAATTGAGCAGCATGAGGAAATACATGCAGGAGGCGAAGATCAGCAGGTTGATAGACGAACGGTGGTAGATCTTTTGCAGTAATGCCATATCCCGGTCTTTCCATGCTCTTGACAAATGCGAGATAGAAGAAGCGACAATCGCCCGTTGCGGCGCCTGGATAATACCGGTAAGAGTGAAGGCTATCGAGAAGATGGCCACTTTATTCATTCCATCTTCCAGGACGGCGGCAATCACCAGTGAATCGAATATCTGGGATACATAGAACACAATAGAACCGGAGTAAACGAACGCACATAGTGTCAGGATCTTCCGTGCATACCGTCGTGTGACCTTGCTGATGCTGAAGCTGAGATAGATCTCTTTCCTGACCAGCAGGTAAATGAAAAGGATCAATGCTATTGCAAGGTAGGTGAGAGAATAGATCTTTATAAAGATGTCAAAGTCGGGTATGATGCGAAGGGCAAAAAGTAAGATCAGCAGGGTCGTGAATAAACGGAATTGGACTTCCTTCAGAAAGCTGGTCAGTACCGGGCGCTTTATGCTCCAGGAATACGCTTCCAGCACTGCGAAGATGCATTGACCCAATCCCATCGGAAAGATCCACTCATAGTATTGTACCATTTCGGGAGAGTTCTCACTGAACTTCCGGATGACCAGTGTTTTGAAAACGATCCCCGCAATCGTAATGATGGTAAATCCGATCAGGGTGACACCCAGTGCGATCGCAAGCATGTCATTTTTCGACTTCGGAAGATTGTCCTGGTAGTAGGGAAAAAATTTGATGACATACGTCGGCATCGATAAAGTACCGAAAGCCATCATCAGGATGGAGGTGTCATAAAAAAACTTCGTAAGCCCGTATTCACTTCCGGTAAATAAACCTCCTTTTGTGAAAAAGTAAATATTGAGCATACCGATCAGAAAGCCGAGATACACTACGCCTGACGAGATAATACTTTGCCTTCGGATGCTGCTCATGATAGTTTTGTGGTCGGATGATAGGCCGTTGACTGATGGCCGTTACCCGGATCGTAATTCGATTGTTAATGCCTGTAAGTATATTCCTTTTAGTTTTTCAATTTCGGGATCACATAATCGCTCTTGCTGGAATGAATATAAAAATTTTTATCAACGGAGAATTCCTTTTCATCCAGTTGTTTGATGGATAATGTCTGCCAGTTTTCGGTCGCCTTAAGCGTATAAGCTTTGTTCTTTGCATAGATCCGAACAGGCATGTTAAAGCCGGCAATACATTCCCTCCAGCGATAACTGATTGCATCATTTTCGATCTTATATTCCAGGACAGGGATACGCGTGTCTCTCAGATACTGATCAAACACTTTGGAGAGGTCTTTACCTGATTTCCTGGAGATGTATTCTTCTACTTCTTTGGAAGTTGTGATCTTGTGGTAGAAATCCTTATTCAATCCTTTCAAAATATCTTTGAACGTTTTTTCATTGTCAATGATCTGCCGGATAGTATGTATCAGGTTTGCTCCTTTGGGATACATATCGCCACTGCCTTCTTTGTTTACGCCATAAGGTCCGATGACTTTGCTGTCATTTGAAATAGACTTCCGTAAACCCTGGCAGTATTCGTCGGCGGCCTTCTTTCCATAATTACATTCAACAAATACCACTTCAGAATAGGTGGTAAATCCTTCGTGGATCCACATGTCGGCAATGTCCTGCGTGGTGATGTTATTCGCAAACCATTCGTGGCCGCTTTCATGAACAATGATATAGTCCCACTCCCTGCCCCAGCCGCTGCCGGAAAGATCCATGCCAAGATAGCCGTTCATATATTTGTTACCGTACGCAACGGCGCTTTGGTGCTCCATGCCGAGATGGGGTGCTTCCACCAGTTTGTAACTGTCCTCATAAAAAGGATAAGGACCAAACCATTCTTCAAAGCATTTGAGCATGCGTTTTACATCGCGACCGAATTGTGCTTTTGCTTTGTCAGCATTTCTTTCCAGCACCCAGTAACTGCATTCCAGGTTCCCTTTTACCCCGGCATAGGTTTCCGTCCAGTTGGTGTAATGCCCGATATAAGGAACGATGTTATAATTGTTGATAGGATTGACCACGGCCCATGTCCACGTAGTGGTTCCATCTCCATTCGATTTCTTTTCTTTCAGGCGGCCATTTGAAATCGCCGACAGTGAATCTGTAACAGTCATGCTTAAACTGGCTCCGTTTTCCGGTTCATCTCCCTGGTAGTCTTTACAGGGATACCAGACACTGGCGCCAAGGCCCTGGCATGCAACAGACATCCATGGGCGATTTTCCTGATCTTTTTTCCAGATCCAGCCACCATCCCACGGAGGGTTTACGGCTTCACGTGGTTTACCCGAGTAAAACAGTTCGATTGAGTCAGCTGTCAATCCATTCGGATAACCGGCAGGCAATTGTATATAGAAAACATTTCCTTCCCGCTGCCAGGAGAGTTTTGCTCTTTGTGTTCCGAGAAAAGCGCTGTCGAGCTGCATTGGTTGCTGCAGATCGATCTGCATGGACGGCGTTACTTTTCCCTGGATCTTATAAGTGATCCTGCTGGAACCTTTGATGGTTTTGGTTCCATAATCGGGCGTAACCGCAATCTTATAATTAGTAACATCCCACCAGGCGCGTTCCGGTGTAACGGATCCACGCAGCGTGTCCTGGTGTGTATATTGTGAAAAAACGTCAAGGGAAATGAACAAAAGGAATAAACCGGTAGCAAATGTTTTCATGCTGTAATTACAGTTGAATGTGTTTGAATTGTAAATTTAGTCGTTCATACCGAATATGTCTGTTAAAACAACGATGAACGGATACCGTCATTCATATCTCTGGATCTTTTTCCTGGCCATCCTGGCGATCTCCTGCTCATCAGCGAATAATGAAGGGCGGAAAATATTTTATTATAATGAACAGACAGGGATCGCTTCGCTCGACCCGGTTTTCGCAAAAAATCAAAGTATCATGTGGGCCGTTCACCAGTTATATAATACGCTGGTGGAAGTTGACGACAGCCTACATATTATTCCGTCGCTGGCGAAAGGATGGGATGTTTCGGCCGACCGGACGGTATACACGTTTCATTTACGCACCAGTGTTTTTTTTCATGATGACCCGGCTTTTACCGGAGGCAGGGGCCGCGCACTTGTGGCCGAAGATGTTGTGTACAGTCTTTCCCGTATCCTGGATGGGAAAGTGGCGAGTCCCGGCGGATGGATCTTCAACGCAAAACTCGATACTGCTCAGCCTTTCCGCGCCATAGATGACTCAACCTTTGAAGTAAGGCTCCGCCGTCCCTATAATCCCATTCTGGGTATCCTGTCGATGCAATACTGTTCGATTGTGCCTAAAGAAGCGGTGGAAGCATATGGAACTGATTTCAGGCGTCATCCCGTGGGAACGGGCCCGTTCCGGTTCATAGCATGGGAAGAAGGGCAGGCCCTCGTATTGGGAAAACATCCGAACTATTTCGAGTCCGATGAAAAAGGTAACCGGCTGCCTTATCTCGATGGCATAAAGGTCAGTTTTTACGACAGCCGCGCTACGGAATTCCTGCTGCTTCGTCAGCATAAACTTTCCTTTATCAATGATATTGAATCATCTTTCAAAGATGAAGTGCTTACGAAGAAAGGAATGCTGCGCAAAGACTGGGAAGGAAAGATACAACTGCAGACAAATCCTTACCTGAATATTGAATACCTGGGTCTGCTGGTAGATACGGCCAACCCGCTCGTAAAAGAATCTCCAACGCGATTAAAGACGATCCGCCAGGCGATCAACTATGGTTTTGACCGGCGAAAGATGGCGTTGTATCTGCGAAATTCATTAGGCACACCGGCAGAATCCGGTTTTGTGCCGGAAGGGCTGCCGTCCTTCGATACATCTCTTGTAAAAGGATATACCTACAGGCCTGCAAAAAGCCGTCAGCTACTGGCGGAAGCTGGTTTCCCTGATGGAAAAGGATTGCCTTCCATTAAGTTGCTTACGATCCCCATGTATGCTGATATGGGAGATTATATTGCCAAACAATTGAATGAAGTGGGCATAACCGTACAGGTAGAAGTAGTGCAAAAGTCTCTATTACTCGAACTTACTTCCAATTCCCGCGCATTATTTTTCCGTGGCAGCTGGATCGCGGATTATCCTGATGCTGAAAACTATCTTTCTGTGTTTTATTCTAAGAATCCCGCGCCTCCCAATTATACACGGTACAACAATCCCGCATTCGACGCTTTATTTGAAAAGGCACTGGCCGAAACAAATGATTCCCTTCGCTACAGGCTTTACCAGCAGGCTGACCAGTTGGTGATCGATGATGCACCCGTAGTACCGCTTTGGTATGATAAAGTGGTGAGGCTGGTGCAGCCGGAGGTGAAAGGGTTTAAGCCAAATGCGTTGAATTTGCTGGAACTGAGAAGGACGGAGATCCGCTGATCGTTGTAATGATCGTTATACGGTAACCCAGGGCCATTGACCGGGCTGGCACTTCAATAGACCAATGACTATAACAGGAAGAGACCGTCTGCATTCAGACGGTCTCTTCCTGTTAGCCGGTATCAACACGCGAAAGTCGGCCAACAGTGATCGGCCATCGTTTCTCTCAATCCTTCTTCAATTTATCCTTAAATACTTTTCTGAATTTATCCAGCTTAGGTCTGATGACGATCTTACAGTAAGGATTCTGATTTTCGTTGTTTTCGAAATACTGCTGGTGATAGTCTTCTGCGGGATAGAAGGTAGCGGCTGCGGTGATCTCTGTAACGATCGGTTGATTGAAAGCACCGCTTTTATTCAGTTCATTTTTATACTTCTCTGCTTTTTCTTTTTGTTCGGCATTGTGATAAAAAACGCCACTGCGGTATTGAGTACCCACATCATTTCCCTGGCGGTTAAGCGTGGTAGGGTCATGTGTTTCCCAGAATACTTCAAGTAACTCGTCGAAGCTGATCCGGGCAGGATCATAGACGATCTGCAGGGCTTCTGCATGACCGGTTTCGCCGGTACAAACCTCTTTATAAGTAGGGTTCTTTACCTGCCCGCCCGTGTATCCTGATGTAGCGCTGATCACGCCGTCGAGTTGTTCAAAAATTGCTTCGGTACACCAGAAACAGCCATTCGCTAATGTGGCCGTATCGGTTTTACCCGGAATCGAAGTTGTAGCCATAGTTCCTGTCTCCTTTTTTTTCGTTGTTTGTTTTTCTGACGGCGATTGCTGTGCACAGGAGATCAGTCCGGTGGCAGTAAGCAAAAGCATCAGGCTGGCTTTTAGCATTTTCATAAATTATTGTGAACTTTTTAGTTTGACTGGCGTCGATTTTCGCAAGATCCGCTGGTTTATCTTTTTTAAATAAATCACCCGCAGATTCCAACTCAATTTATCGACTCTGCAAATCCCGGTTTCAACGGAATTAACTGCAGTATCTGCCGGAACCTATTCCAGCGATATACGGTAAAATAACACCCTCCGGCTTTCAAAGTTCAGTACTTTAACAACTCCGCAATGAATTACCTTTGCATGCTGAATAAAATTGAGGTAAGAGTATTATGAAATTATTCCCTGAATCGGCGTATTTACAACTGGAATTCGATAAGGTGAAATCCCTGTTGGCGAACTATTGCCAGACAGAACATGCGCGGCAGAAGGCCCAGGAATTGCGGATCCATACCCGGAAGGATTTTATTGATGTGCAATTGAGGCAAAGCTTTGAGTATCATCAGATTTTGCAGAATGGAATTTATTTTCCGAATGATTATATACTGAATCTTGCGCGGGAGCTGAAGCTGCTGAGCATTCCCGGCGCTGTGTTGAATGGTGAAGAGTTCATGGACCTGCGCAAGCTGGCGGAGAGTATGGAGCGCCTGTTCCGCTGGTTTGATGCGGAACGTAAAGGCGCCTACTCTGCAATGGCCAGTGTGATCGCCAATACTTATTACGAAAAGGCGATCATCCAGCTGATCGATGAAGTACTGGATGAGTCGGGACAGGTGAAAGACAATGCATCCGAAGACCTGAAAAATATCCGGATGAGCCTTTATCGCAAACGGAATGAGTTGCGCAGGGTGTTCGAGAAGATCGTAGCGAAGCTGAACAAGCAGGGTTATCTCGCAGAGATCGAGGAAAGCTTCATGAGCGGACGCCGGGTAGTAGCGGTGTTTGCCGAGCAAAAAAGAACCGTTAAAGGAATTCTGCACGGAGAAAGCGACAGCCGCAAAACGGCTTTTGTGGAACCGGAAGAAACCATTGAATTGAATAACCAGGTGCATGAGCTGGAAAACGATGAGCGAAAAGAAGTGTACAGGATCCTTCGCCAGTTGACAACACGGCTTTCAGCATATTCGGGCCTGCTGCTGGTGTACCATGGCATTGTGGGCGATTATGATTTTATAAGGGCGAAAGCAAAGCTTGCGGCTGACTACAGGGGAGAATTTCCGGCAGTGGTGGATAAAGCGCATGTTCAATTGGTACAGGCTTATCACCCGTTATTGTATATCTATAATCAGCGCACACAAAAGCCAACTATACCCACAACGATCACCCTTGATGAAAACAACCGGATCCTGGTGATCAGCGGACCAAATGCCGGCGGAAAAACCGTGACGATGAAAACGGTTGGGCTGTTGCAGATGATGGTGCAAAGCGGATTGCTGGTGCCGGTGCATCCGTCCTCACAGTTCGGGATCTTTAAACAACTCATGATCCATATCGGCGATACGCAGAGTATCGAATTTGAGTTGAGTACGTATAGCAGTCACCTGCTTCACATGAAGCACTTCATGGAAAATGCAAACGGGAAAACGCTTTTCTTTATCGATGAGCTGGGTAGCGGTAGCGATCCAAACCTGGGAGGTGCATTTGCGGAAGTGATCATGCAGGAGCTCGCAAGAAAACATGCGTTCGGGATCGTGACCACGCACTACCTGAACCTCAAAGTGATGGCGGGAAAAACGCAGGGCATCATCAACGGCGCGATGGCATTTGATGAAAAGAACCTGCAGCCACAATACAAATTGCTGATCGGTAAACCAGGGAGCTCCTATACTTTTTCCATTGCAGAAAGAATCGGGCTGGATAAATCATTGATCAGGCGGGCACGCTCTCTGGTGGATGAAGATCAGTTCCGCCTGGATAAGCTGTTGAACCGGACAGAACAGGATCTGCAGGATCTTCAAAAAAAGGAGAAAGAGCTGAATCAGCTGATGAAAGAAAATGAAAGGCTGAAGAAAGAAATGCAGCAGGTGATGGATAGAGAGCGCCACCGGCAACAGGTGGAGGTGTTGAAGGAACAGAACCGCGTATCTGAAGAACGCATCTCTTATCTGAAGGATATGGAACGCAAGCTGAAACAGATGCTGATCGAATGGCGCAAAGAAGAGAACAAGAATAAAGTGATCAAGCAAATGGATGCCCTTCTTTTCAAGAAAGATGAAAAGAAAGTGGCCAGTAAGATGCAGAAAAAGATCGACTCCAAATTTGCAGAGATCGGAGGCGAGATCAACGTAGGCGATAAAGTAAAAATGAAACGTAATCACCAGGTAGGCGAAGTGATGGAACTCCGCGGAAAGAAAGCCGTGGTGAAAATAGGATTGCTACCGATGCAGGTAGATCTCGCAGATCTGGTGGCGGTGAGGGAGAAGGAGGAGGGGAAAACGGGGTGAAAGTTTGGGAGGTTGAGACACTATCTCAAAAACTGTGTAAATATTAAAATCGGGGTTGTTACCTCGATTTTAATATTTTTAAACCAATACAGTTTATGCGACCAGAAGATTTTTTAACGGACGATTTTTTAAAGCAGTTTAAGACGGGC
>JBEVKW010000148.1:0-28374 GCA_040509495.1 Chitinophagaceae bacterium
CCGGGCATAGCTAAACACTATGCCCGGACCTCAACAGGAATAACTCTACTCATCACCGTTGCAATACTGGCCTAAGCTGCACATACACCTGGAAACCAACCGGTAAATTCCCGTAAATTGATTTTAACCCTGCAGCCGGGAAATTGAGTGTCGCCTGGGCGCCCGCCGCAAGATCTACCACTTTTGATTTCCACAGACCTCGATTATAACCCGCAGTGAAAACGTGAACATCGAAGGTCTTGTGCCCTAACTGGTTCTCCAGTTCGAGCTCTTCGGTTGATTTCTGCACCCATTCATACCTGCTGTAAACGGCATTGCGGCCAAAGCGATAATTCTCTTCCAGTAAAAGCGAGTGTTCTTTATGTCCGGCGCCTTTGTCATTAAAACCCCAGATAAGCGCAGCGTTCAGATCCCTGTCCCTCCCCAGCTTCTTTGCATACAAGGCGGAAGCGGTAGTACGTGTAACATCCACCCGGGGTTCGAGCAATTCCGGTTCCTGTATAAAGCCCTGAGAGAACTGGAAAGCCCAGTTCCGCGATGCGTTATAAGACAAACGGTAACTGTAGCTGTTGAATAACATCTTATCAAACCCATACCGCTCTTCATTGGGTTCACGGCCGGTAAAGATGGAACCTTCCACTTTAAACTTCTTATACCGGAAACCTAAGGTTCCTACTCCAAACGTGATATGCGTGGCATCCTGCCAGTGGTGCCCCAGCGGCGCATCCGGATTGTTCATGGCAGAGATCCTGTGCATAAATGCCGGCGCACTGATGGCCGGCTCACCGGGATAGCCAAAATAACCAAATACATCCGTGTTCTTATTTATCGCGTGTGTATACGCCACACTCAGCTCCGCAAACAGATCATGCGGGTGCTGACGATTTACCAGCCTGGCTCCATTATGTGTTTCGCCCGACTGGAACAGCAAAGGATAACCTTCCCCACCTTCTGTTAGCGGATCAAGACTGATCATCGCCTTTGTCGTAAGTAACCCTTTCTTTCCGATCCTTTTATTCATCATCGCCATAAACCAGTTCGGCGCATCAAACTTATCTGAACCAATACCCTTATTAAATAAGTCCGTATTAGTATAACGCAGAAAAACATTTCCATGGAACATCCACATTGCTTTTTTCCCGGTCATGTACATATACATGGGGGTTTCATCAGGGAGCCAGGATGTACCGGAACCGTTCCTGTTCATCGGCAGGTTCAATGAAAAGGCATGAGACATCGTGTGGCCATGTCCACTCATGTCGTGCTCCTGTTTCCCGGCAGGAATGGTATCTTTCTTTATTTCTTTTACGGGTTCATTTTTTTGATCTTTCCTATCATGATGTTCATGCTGCCCGAAGGCCGAAACGGACAAAAAAAGAACGGATATACCTAACAGCGATTTCATTTGCAACAATTTTTCTTAACAAACAATGATCCGATGAACCGGAAGAATTTTACTATTAATTTCATGACCACATTTTTATGACCATCACGGCGCTCATGGCGACCATCAGCAGATCTTCGAAAAGCGTCACTTTGCTTAAGGGAAGTTTGATCACCGTTCCAAGACAGGCGCATTGAAACGGAGAATTTTTCAGGAGGCTGCGAATAACACCCACCGAACTGATTGCCATTATAGCCAGGGTCACAATATTGGTCGTGAGCGGCTGGAATGATGTCAGAAAAGCGACCCCCAGTGCCAGTTCCACGAAGGGATAAATGAATCCCCAGGCGGGCATTGCTTTTGCAACGATATCGTAACTGCGGTATCCTTCTGCAAATCCCCGGAGGTTCATCAATTTGAAGAAAGAGAACACCAGGAAGAATCCTGCCATGAAATGACTCATCCATTGCATCCAGTTAAATGTGCCTGATGCGAACTGTATTAACAGACTGATACCGGTGATATATCCAAAGATGAGGAAGATGGGAAAGTAGGAATTCTTTGCAGCGGTATCTTCCTGCGACATATCATGCATGCCTGCGTCTGCTTCGGCGATCGTATAATGGCCGGCCTTGCTTACAGCTTCCTGTAACTTACCCGTATTGATGTGCTGGTTCATCGTGATGGTTGCCTGCGGAGCTGTCAGCTGTACTTCTGCAGATTCAATATTACCGAGTTTCAGCAGTTCGCTTTTCACGCGGGCTACGCAACTCTTGCAGGTCATCCCGGAGATATTATACGTATGTGTCATGATCTGATTTTAAGACACAAAATTCCTGCCTTCTGCTTTGGGGATTGTTACATAATTCCGCGAAAGGTTTGCAGAATTATTTGTGCAGGCTGGCGTAGAAGGAACGCGGCGAACGCAGCGATACGCGGCGAACGCAGCGGAATACACGATTGCATCATGGCTGTTTTCGCCGCGTCCGTAGCGTATCTCCGCGTTCGCCGCGTTACTATTACGCCAATCAAATAAGTCCGTCTAAACTTTATCCAGCGGTTTCCGGTAATGATCTTTGAACTGCTTGAACTCGCTCGGTGTAAATCCCGTTACTTTTTTGAACTGCCCTGAAAGATGCGACACACTGCTATACCCCAGCTTAAACGCGATCTCACTCACAGAAAACTCATCATACACCAGCCATTCCTTCACCTTTTCAATTTTCTGTAAAATGAAATACTGCTCTATTGTTGTATTCTCCATGGAAGAAAAAAGCTGGCTCAGGTAGTGATAGTCTTTCAGCAACATCTTCGACAGATACGCGGAAAGATTCCCTTTCATCTCATCCAGTTCAGCTGTTTGTACAAGCTGAATGATCAGGCTTTTGATCAGCTCTACCATCTTTGCTTTCTGATCATCCATCCATTCAAACCCTTCTTCCCGTAAAGCCTCTTTCAATAGTTTAACCTGTGCATCCGTAACGGTAACTTCGGTGTACACCACTCCCAGCCGGATCTCTTCGATCGCAATATTCATCTTTTCAAAAACATGCCTGACCGATTTCACACAGCGGTCACAAACCATATTTCTGATATAGATCTCCATATTACTTCTTCTTTTTTAAAGCATTCAAAAATGTTCTCTCCACGCTTATCTGCCAGCTATTTTTTGCCATACGATGCATATCGCTTCCCAGTTGAAAACGGTAGCCGGCGTTGAGCTTGGTTGTGCTGTTAAAGATCAACTGTACGGCTGGTGCAAAATCGATGTAATACGCTTGCCTGTCGAGCGACTGCTGTGCCAGGAATTCAGCATAGAGATTCAGGTTTGTTTGCCGGTAATCTTTGTACTCGAATGGCAGCAGCAGGTAGCCTGCAGACAACGTGTAATTCATTGCCTGGTAGATCCTGGACGGGATATACAGGGTCTTATCATTGCGCGAACCATGCAACCCCTGCAGATGGCTCACACTTCCGGAGACCGCCAGCTTATGCCACAATTGCGTAGCAATAACCCCCAGTTGCAAACCGCTTTTATCTCCCTGCAAACTCAGCTCATCGAAATGAAACGGACTGCGGCTGTAAGCGGCTTCTCCAAACACAGCCATTCTGAAATGCGAATGTGTATCATCGGAAGATAAGAACCTGTACTTCCCATACAGGTAAACAGATTCCCATCTGAAATTGTCGGTATGCATATTCGCAAACGTTGCGCCACCCCGCAACATCCAGTTCTTATTCAGTCCAACATAAACTTCGGGCGTATACCGTTGCATGAACCGGTTGTAAGGGTGCTGCGTCGTCACAATATTACTGCTCAGTTTCGCGCTGACGGAACGAGCCGGAACATTTGATGCGGGTTCTGAGTACACATATAATTCCTGCGCCTGGCTGTTCAGGCTGCACAGGATAATACCAATAAATAAAAAATATTTCATGTTTGCTGATCTGTTGATTTATCAAATCAGGCTATCGGCTACTGTTCAGCAAGTAATCTGGCTACCTCATTATCGAGCTCTTTTCCTTCGAGGTCAATAGCCACCACATCTCCCTTTTTGTTGATAAGAAAAACGGTAGGCAATGCATTGACCTGCCATCTCTGAATGGCATCAGCTTCAAGATTAGCCGGATCATTCACCTGCAGCCAGGTGATCTTATCCTTCCTGACAGCTTTCAGCCAATCGTTTCTATCCTCATCCACAGATACGCTGTATATTTCAAAACCTTTGGCTTTGTATTTTGCGTAGAGCTTTACGAGTTGTTTATTGGCACTTCTGCAAGGCATACACCAGCTGGCCCAGAAATCAAGCAAAACAACTTTCCCTTTCAGAGAAGAAAGCGCGATCTTTTTTCCATTCGCATCAGGCAATTCTATCTTCAGCCTGAGATCGCCGATATTCGCCACCTGCGCCTCACCTACTGTTACAAAAAACAGCAATACGAGTGCCGCGATAGTTGATTTGATCATGCGTTAAATAAATAATAATTGAAACAAAAAGATATTGAGAAGTGTAAAAGTTGAAATGGATCAAGGTTTAAAAGTCAGGCTGAGGAATGACAGCCTGCTTTCAAACTATTAAACTTTTAAACTTCACTCTTTTCAGATCGTGACGTGATACACTCTCGCATCCTGCTTAACGCCATCCTTCACACAACACGTTGCCGCTTTACCGGTTTGTATACACGCCATTTTCGTAGCGTTGCTGAACTTTTTGAATTGTTTGGCTGATACAAAGTTCTTGTCTACCACCGTCAGGGTTTGTTCACCGCTAAGCGATGTTTGCTTTACATCAAGGAAATGAAAGGTATTTCCTTCCACTTCGATGTGCTTATCGTTGCCGATCGCCACCGGTTCAAACTGGCCGGTGAGTTTCAAACCGCCCACTGAAAACCCGGCGTCTTCTACGGCTTTACGGATGGCATCTATATCAACAGATTGATTTTCTTTAAATACAATATTGAATACAGAATTCTTGATATCAGACTTTACAGAAGCTACAAACGGAACTTCCTGCAATGCCTTATTGATCGCGTTACTGCACATGGCGCAGGTAAGACCGGTTGCCTGTAAGCTGGCCTTACTGAACTGCGCACTTGCAGCCAGCGTCATGAATCCCGCTATTAGTAAGATCAATAGCTTTTTCATAACTAAATATTTTGAGTGTGCTTTTT
Source organism: Chitinophagaceae bacterium (assembly GCA_040509495.1). Classification (GTDB taxonomy): domain Bacteria; phylum Bacteroidota; class Bacteroidia; order Chitinophagales; family Chitinophagaceae; genus Terrimonas_A. Next base: position 5,057 of record JBEVKW010000148.1, read on the forward strand.
ACCTTGAGCTTGTTTTCTTCGATTGATGGCTGATGGCTGAATGGCCGTTGGCCGGGCTTCGTTAGCAGTTCCTGAAAGAACAGTAAATGTCAGATACCCGAGAACTTTTCAATGAAAAGTTCTCGATCCGCCATCGGCCATTCCGCCATCGGATTAATGCGCTTCAGAGCAGCAGGATTTCTCCTTCTCGTTAGAAGCAACTTTCCCCTCTTCTTTATCGCAGCAGGAAGCTTTTGCTTTCTGCAAGGCAGCTGATGGCTGCGCTTCTTTTTTTACGCGCTCATATTTGCAGCATCCGTGAAGTTTGTTATAAGATTCATCGGTTGCAGAGAAGTCGCGGGTATCATAACCTACTGCCGCAATACCTTGCTGGATCTTTGCCGCGTTAGTACTTGAGCTGTTGTATTTAACTGTCAATACCTTCGCCTCAGTATCCCAGTTTGCGGAGGTTGCGCCTGCTTTCTTTGCAGCTTTTTCGATATTGTTCTTACACATGCCGCAGTTGCCTGAAACCGGGATGGTATCTGTATGAGATTGCGCAAAGGATGTAGTGGCGAATGTGAAGCACAGAGCGATTAAAGCAAATATTTTGAACGTTTTCATTCTTTTGATTTTATAAGATTAAATAAGAAATGGTGCAGCGGGGTGCTGCAAACAATACACGATCAGACATGCCTGTCACCAATGACCGGCATGGCAAAATAAACGGTATCAAAACATCTCAAATCCTGAAAACGCAATGCTGAAGATAGGTTTCCTGGCCTTTTAGCAAAGGCGGAGGCTGTTCGGTTATATATTCCAATGGAGGAATATTCTGGAAATCAGCAGTGATGAATGCAGAAGGAACCTGGACCGGCATTTTCAAAGAGGCGAATTCGATCGTTACAGAGGGAGATGATTTCTGATCATCATCCATCTTGACCATTTTCACCTCGTCATGACAACAGCCATGCGCATCATCCATGTGCATGCCGCATTTGCCGCACTCTTTGGATCCGGTGGAAAAAAGCTTTGTTGAAGCCAGTTTGTTCATGCAGTAATGCGAATTGATGATCACCCCGCTGCTGAAAGCCAGGTAACAGATCATCAATATGATAACGCTTACTTTACGCATAACGAAAGCAAAGATAGCATGATTCTGCGATTATCAAAACACCAACCCGTCTACCGCGGCAGATATGCGATGTTTTAAGAAAATTTTGGGCTAATAAATTAGTTTACAAAGCTCCAGAAGATGCCAAAACGCATCAGCAGGCCCGGGTAAGGATATCCTGGCACTTCTGCGTTGTTCCTGGTGAACCCGAATCCTTCTGTACTGCTGAGTTGAGCCGTATTGAGGTTTTCCGCCCTGAAATAGAACTTGAAGCCCTTGATCCGGAAATGAACATACCCTGCAATATGAGGCATTTGCAACTTCACCTCATCATTATTCTGATAATAGAACTTACCGAGCAATGGCGAGTAACCGTCTCCTTTGTAATTGGTATGATAACGGACCTCTGCTCCGAATGCGATGTTCAGGTTCTTCAGACCAAGTTTTCCCTCGTAGCCGATCCGGTTACGCGTGTACAATGTTGGCACATTCACCTCGGCATTTCCGATTCTTTGCTGATAATAAATATCTGCATGCCACTTCCACCAGCGTCCGAGATTGATCGTTTTCTGTGCAGAGATCTGGAGCATATTGAATAAGGTTCCTTCCTGCGCCAGCTCAGACATATTCTTCACATAAGTGTAATTCGTCATCACATAATAATCCGCGGCCAACCGCAATTGAAGAAACGGCTGATACATTGATCCGAAAAGATGTATGGTGTTTTCTTTCTTGAAATCCTGTTGCGGTTGTTGCGTGATATAGAACGCACTTCTTGGATCAAAATAGAAAGAGGGAGTACGGTTGACGTTCTCAAACCCGATCTGCGCATACGCATTCTTTCTGCCTATAAAACGCTGCAGGCTTCCGTGGGCATGATAGTCGCCGCTGTTCGTTCCAACAAAATATAAGCTTCCGTTTGCTTCGATGATCCATTGCTGATTACGCGTCCGGTTACGGTATTCAGCATGCCCGAATACGTTATAGAAATTAGCATTCCCTTTTGTATTCTTCAGCGAAAGATTCTGGACGGACGCCCCCACCTTAAAGAATTGCTGCAGGTTCTTTGCATCAGGAAACTGGTACACGGAGAAATCATTAATGATCTCGCGCCAGGAGTCCTTTATCTGGAATGTATCTACCGGATTCTGCAGCACGATGTGATAAGCCGAATCATAATAAGTAGAATCGCCAAGATAGTCGCGGAACTCATAATTACGTGTCGTGAACTGCGCCGTATATTCAAACCGGAGGCGGGGATAGAACAGCGGGATCACGGAAGAATCCGTTACCAGCGAATCTTTCTTCCCCAGGTCATATTGCTGGCGGAGAAGGAAGGTGAGATCGCGGTAGCGGTTACCTGTTCCGACATCTGTATTGAAGAAGTTTGGTGATAGACTTTCACTTCCGCCGAGTCTTGTCGCGATCCTGAACCGGTCTTTGAATAACGGATCCTGCAGCGCAAGCGAATCGCGTATTCCTCCATTTTCACCCGACTGCAAGCTGTTCGCAAGGATGATAAAGTAGTTATTGTACCGTTTATTAACGGATTGATACCAGGACGTGAGGAGGTAGTTATTATGATTCGACTTCTGGTTCCGGAAAAAGCCAGTTGCATTGATCAGCCGGTACATGAAATGGAAGTTCCAGTTCGGCTTGATGTTCTGCGTATGCATGAGCTCGATCATTTGTTCCGACCGGGCGCTGAGCACATAATTCAACTCCGAGTAGGGTCGCGTGGTATTGAAGAATCTTACTCTGTCGACCGACCAGCGGTAAATATCAAACGCATGCATACCGGGATCAAAACCCGGTTTGAAGGACGGCATGAAAAGCAGGTTTCGTGCGGCTGTTCCCGTATTGCCTAAGGTGATATGGGTGGGCGGGTTAGGGAATCGCCTGGAGAAATCGTCGACCGAAGAATCCAGCATATAATTGCGGGTAGAGTCGAGATATCTGTAACGGATCGTAATGGAATCCTCGTTCTTATCTCTTCGCTTCAAACTATCCTGGCCACCGCCTGACCCGGAAAAGGAATTTCCCATCTGGCGGATACGGCTTCCCCCTTGCCGCAGGATATCCCGTTGAGAGAAGGAGGGTAATGAAATAAATAGCAGGGCAGCTAATAACAGGTATGTAGGATTCAGCTTCAGCTTAAACATGTTTGGTTCTTTGCAGGGCGGATGCAAATTACTCTCCCGCCAGCACAATACCGTCTCAAAAATTGTTAAATGGATCCAACCAGTTCTGTGAACAGGGTGGCAAGTTTGGGTTCAGCCTCTTTGGCTGCCTGGAGCACCTCTTCATGTGTGATCACGTTCTCTTCTTCCCTGATCCCCAGATCCGTGATGATGCTCACCGCGAATACTTTGATGCCCATATGATTGGCCACAATGCATTCCTGTACCGTGCTCATACCTACCACATCACCTCCAAGAGTGAAGATCAGCTTATATTCAGCCCTTGTTTCGAATGTGGGACCGGTTACCGCAACATACACTCCTTCCTTAATATCAAAGCCATGATCGCCGGCGATCTTCTTGGCCTTTGCAATAAGCTCCTTCTTGTACGGCTCGCTCATATCGGGAAAACGCGGGCCAAATTCTTCGATATTTTTACCGACCAGCGGATTTGGCGTGAAAAAGCTTACATGGTCTTTTATAATCATGATATCTCCCACCTTAAAGCCAGGGTTAACGCCACCAGCCGCATTGGACAGCAGCAGGGTGTGAATACCCAGCAATTTCATTACCCTGACCGGGAATACGACTTCCTGCGGGGTGTACCCTTCGTAATAATGAAAACGGCCGGCCATCGCCACCACTTTTTTACCACTCAGTTCGCCGAAGATCAGCCTGCCTTTATGCCCCTGCACGGTAGATACCGGGAAATGAGGAATATCCTCATACGCCACTTCTTTTTCTATGGCGATCGCATTGGCAAAATTGCCAAGACCGCTACCAAGAACGATTCCGACCTCAGGTTGGTGAGGATACTGTTTCTTTAAAAACGAAACGGTCTCCTGGATCTGCTGCATTGGATCAATCGCCATAATATAAAAGGATTAGCCGCAAATATAGGGCTAAGAGGATAAAGAGGCAAAAGAGGAAAAGAAGGATAGAACGGCGTCCTCTGCGTCTTATTCTGGCCCCGGATTACTTTATACCCTTCTTTTCCTCTTTTTCTCTTAGTCCCCTTTTTCTCTTTTTCCTCTTTATCCTCTTAGCCCTATCTTTGCGACAAATTTTTTGACATGAATCTCCATGAATACCAAGCAAAGGAACTACTGAAAAAGTACAATGTTCCGGTACAGGAAGGATTTGCCTGCAGCACCGTACAGGAAGCTGAAGAAGCTTATCGCCAGATCAAGACCGAAACAGGCAGCAAGTTTGCCGTAGTAAAAGCCCAGATACATGCCGGCGGCCGCGGAAAAGGTGCGGTTAAAGAAACTGGTATGAATGGAGTAAAAGTGGGCAAATCACTGGAAGATATCCAGGAATTCGCAAAAGGCATCCTCGGCGGCACCCTCGTAACGATCCAGACCGGTCCTGCCGGTAAAGTGGTTAACAAGATCCTCGTTGCACAGGATATGTACTACGATGGACCTTCTGAACGCAAAGAATTTTACCTCTCCATCCTCCTCGATCGCAGTAAAGGTCAGAACGTGATCATGTACAGCACCGAAGGCGGTATGAATATCGAAGATGTAGCGCATGACACTCCTGAGAAGATCTTCAAAGAGTGGGTTCACCCTGGCGGCGGCCTTCAGGGCTTCCAGGCAAGGAAGATCGCTTTCAACCTCGGCCTGAGCGGTGAAGCGTTCAAAAACTGTGTGAAATTCGTAACGAACTTATACAATGCTTACGTGGGTCTTGATTGCGCAATGCTTGAGATCAACCCGCTGTTCAAAGCGTCTGATGACAAGATCATCGCCGTTGATTGTAAACTGAGCCTTGATGACAACGCCCTGATGCGTCACCCTGATGTAGCTGCACTGCGTGATATCACAGAAGAAGACCCTACAGAAGTTGAAGCAGGTAAATACAACCTCAACTTCGTTAAACTTGACGGTAACGTAGGCTGTATGGTAAATGGTGCCGGCCTTGCAATGGCAACCATGGACATGATCAAACTCAGCGGTGGTGAGCCGGCAAACTTCCTGGACGTAGGCGGTACTGCAAACGCACAGACTGTTGAAGCTGGTTTCAAGATCATCATGAAAGATCCGAATGTGAAAGCGATCCTCATCAACATCTTCGGCGGTATCGTTCGTTGCGACCGTGTTGCTGCCGGTGTGATCGATGCATATAAGAACCTCGGCAATATCAACATCCCTATCATCGTTCGTTTGCAGGGTACTAACGCTGAAGAAGCGAAGAAACTGATCGACGAAAGCGGTTTGAAAGTTCAGAGTGCGATCTTGTTGAGCGAAGCGGCGGATCTGGTGAAGAAAGCAGTAGCGTAAGATCGTTGACGGTTGACCGTTGTCCGTTCACCGGATGACATCCAGATAAAAAGCGGAAGCCTTCTGTAATAGAAGGCTTCCGCTTTTTATTAGTAATAAAGAGAAATAAAAGTCAATTCTGCAATCATACATGATTAAAAAATCCACATAATAATACATTCTTGCCCTACGGTTACCTCGTCCGGGTATTTCCAACCTGAGGTAGTTACATAGCATATACTTTTTATCGCGCCAAACAGCTGACCCATCGCTGCGAATTCCTTTTGTCACTGATGCAACTCATTCCGTGTCTGTTTTCGGGGTGCGCGCGACGGCAAAAAGAATATTTGATTGCCCTTTTGAGTTATAAAAAAGACGCTGTACGATCTCATCGATACATAGGTATGCTAAAGCAAGAAAGACGTACGCAAAAAATTTAAAGCCACGTAATTGCCAGGCTCAATTTTTAAGTCATTTCATTAAAGACTGATTTACTTAATTTCTTACTTGGCTTTTACAGCATTAAAAGCACTGTCAACATAACCTAGCGTGAGCTTACACTTATTGTTTTGATACTTATCCCTGTAAATCCGAACGTTTGCTTTTTCTGCCTTAGAACTGATACCTAACACCACCTCCAAATACGTTATTCTTTCATCTATTTCTTTAGCTGCTGCCTGAAAAAAGCTTTTAGTTGTATTTGATTCAAAATTTCTAAAAACTGGTCGGCTAGCAACCTAATAGGATTCGGCTCTTTTCCAGTTGAATCGTTGTAATTAACACGATTATCATACATGGCAGCATATGGAGACCATGCAACCACCTTTCCGCAAGAGGGTCTATGCTATGCCATCTCTCGATCTGATTATCATACATCCTCGCTCCATAATCCAGTCATTCCAGCCCTCCACCGGGCTTTATCTAAAAAAAAATCAGTCTGAATATGAGCAGTATTTCAATGTTGATTAAACAAACTCGCTAAGAAATTCACCTTAATGTTCTGAATAAAAAGGGTGGCCTCTGCCTTATACTTTTCTAAACGAAGCACCTTCTCTCCTTTTTGACTGGGGAACGCCGCTCCATCAACAGTAATATTGTCAATAAAGTCCAAACCATTTTGCCCAATCTTATCTGCAAATAAAAAATCTGATGCAATAGTCATTTCAAAATCCTTTGGCAATTTATCTATCACACAACTCATATCAAAACTCATCTTTTCACCAGCCTTTAACAATGTAAGAACAAGATAGCCAGAATCTGGTCCCATGTTTCTCAAATCTTTATAAAGAACTCCAATCTTTTGTACAAGACCTATTCCCGGTATTGCATAAACACCCCTAGTGGTCGGTATATAGATATCTTTGTCTGATTTATTGTAAATGACTACTGCCTCATGGATTTTATTAAGATTACCTTCACGTATAATACTGCAATCAATATTGCATCGTACTCCATTTAATGACCAGCTTACAGTTTGTCCTTGGCAACAATAAGGCAAGCAAAATAAAAATGATAACAAGATTATCTTCACGTAATTAGTTTCCATATCTAAACATTAATGCAGATCCGGGGCTAATACTTCCAAATTTCGTCCCCTCTGCTGTTATCGCTTTCTGATGAGCTTCTGAATAAGACATTCCATTGCCATTAGTTCTAAGGTAATTCTCCTTTAATTCATGGAATATAAGCGACGGACGATTGCCTGTAAAGTCCACAACACCATTCTCTTTTGACTTTTTCAAGTACGGTATTCCGGGTGGCATTACCACATAGCCATCATACCCTTCAACAGGTTTAGTAAAAATTTTATTATCCCGCCACACCGGTTCGTCACCTCTAATAGTAGTCGATAAATTTTGACCAGGGCTTGGTTGATCTGCGCTCATGACAGTACTCCCTTTGTCTTTGGAATAATCTATTGCTGACAATTTCCATTCACCGTCTTCTCCTTCCTTAAGCTGAACTGGTGCATTCCACCCTGCATCATAAAAGTAGGTTTTTGTATCTGCAGCCATATCAGAAATTAACGATAAGCCCACATCTGATTTTGCCCCTGCAATAAACTTATTATAAGCCTTTTCATTGAATTTACCCTTCTTATTAGTAAAGTTGCTTTTAGCTGCTTCATAATCTACCGTCACGGTGCCGTCTTTAATATTAATTAAGTCTCTGTAACGACTATCAACAATAGAAAAAACATCCGCATTGGTTCCTTCTGAGTTGCCCACCTTAAAAATATCACCTAACGGATCATATTTTAATACAGGATTATTTCCCATTGCTGCATATGGACTAAGATCTATCATCGGCTTGGGATCGATTTGAAGGAATCGACCGATTTGCGGGTCATGCAATCGGTAAAATGACTCATTCAAACCAAGTTCGAAATCATCACTTTCTTCATATCCATTGTATTTGTATTTATTTCCAGGATTTCCGAACGCTAATGCCTTACTAGATATCCCCGCCATTGTCAACCCAAACGGATAATAATGACTCTCCTCCAACAATCTCCCCCTCACATGCGTCACCTGTAAGTTATCAAAGAACACGTCAATATTAGTTGACTCATTGCTTGTATAAATATACAAATATCCACTTTTAGTTACCGGAATATTGTCGATCGTATGGATAGTGGTTGTACCACTCGCTCCCACCTGGCGAAAATCAGACCCACCGCTCACCACCTGAAATTGTTCATCCAGCAAAATCCAGTTGACATATGCTTTGGGCGCGTTGCCTGTATTTGTCTGTGTACCAAGGAAGGTATTGAGAGGGCTGGTAAGATCACCGGCGCCTCCAGTAAGGCTTGCAGTTGCAGCTTTCCCCCCGCTTAACCCTGCTACTCCGTTACTCAGGTGCTGCAACAAACTGCTAAGCACATTGCCGGAACTGTTTTGTGGTGTGCTGCCACTACTCCATCCGCTGGCCACCCGGATATTGTATTTATCACCAGCCATCACTTTCAGTAACATATCCGGCCCAATCTTCTGGGACCCTGACTCATTTTTCAAACGTGCAGCCTTAACACTTTCCGGGTATAGCGGATCACTAAACCAGGCTGGATGCGGCTGCTGTGTATTGGCCAGATTACCATAGTGTACTTCTTCGCTGGCAATAGTAGCCTCTTCCAGCGTAGCGGCCGGATACATATCCGTTTTTTGTTCCTCCGTCAGCACCATCCGTACATTGCCCAAATGATCTTTAAGCATATAATCGTACTGAAAGCTATTATCGGGATTCTTCAGCCTGATGCGTCCCTCCTCATGTCCAATGAACTGTAATGCATCATTCTCATATACTATTCCGTCTGCGTATAGAGTAGTGGTTATCTTTGGAGAACTTCCTGTATTATCAACTGTTTCCTTTTTTATCTTTTTTCCCAATGCATCATAAGTATAGGAAATCGTTCCTTTACCCGTCACTGTAATAACAGAAGGAAGATTCAAATGATTATATGTAATACTGCTGATAGCCTTATTCAGGTCACTGGTAAGATTCCCATTCTCATCATAAGTATAATCACTGCCGCTACCACTGTCGCCATCTTTAAAATCACCCAGTTTGTAATCCGCGGCGATCTCATCCTGTACTTTGATAAGGCGGTTGCTTTTACCATCTTCTGCATAAGTATAACTGAGTTTATCAATCTGCGTTGAGCTACCAACGATGCGTCCCCATTGCTGCATTTGTTTGATGTTCCCATTATAATCATATGCAGAAAAAGGATCAGTCCCATTACCCATCAGCACTTTAAAATCCGTGGTATTATTCCAGTTCCCAATGGAATATTCAACATAATCTGCTTTCAACAGGCGGTTAGCCGCATCGTAATCAAAATCATATTTGCGGCGCACATTATCCGATGTGCTTTTCCATATCACTCCGGATATATTTCCATTGAAAAATGATTTATTAAATCCTGAAATACTTGTGTTATCCGCAAGATCGATGGCCGTCTTATCATAACCCAGTTCATATCCAAAGTAGTGCTGGGTCTGGTTATCATTCTTTGCAAATTCCCTGTTTGTGCCGAGTGCCCATCCCCGGATATTATAGTCGTGATTAAGATTTTCTAATCCAGCACCAGCATTGTAATCAGGAGCAAGGGTCTTTTTCTTTAACTGTCCCAGTTCATCATACACATGACTGGCAATAGTTTTATACGCGCTGAGTGCATTATTGTCTACCATCGTGTTTCGCTGGCGTTTCTGCGTGTTTATCACTCTGCCAAGATCATCATAATGCAGTTTGGTAATCACTTCTGTTGTCTGAGCTGCGTTACCCGCCTTGCTTTGCCGCTGAACCATCACAAGCGGAAGACCTCCCCAACTATATTGTGTAGTATTAACATCAGTTGCGCCTGTTATATTGGTTGCTTTACTTTGTATCAACCGTTTTTTTTCATCGTAGTAGCTCACAGCATACAGGAACTGATCAGTATTGAGCACCCTCACTTTTGTACCGGTTACCAGGCCAGTTACATTAGTACTCTGTGTATTCGGCTGTGGGTAAGGGTATGTAGGGGTTGTGGCTTCAAAATAAGTATCGTGCGCATTGTCACGACTGGCTGTAAATGGTGCATTCTCCTGTCCCAGCCAGTCATAATCATCAAAAAATGTTTTTGTAAGAACATATACCTCCACGCCGGACGGAATAGGGTTCAGATTCACTTCTGACCCTGATACTATAGTTGTTTCACCGTCTACGCCTCCAACACCTGTTGTAATTTCTGCCATAAAGGCTCCGCCGGCGGTCGTTTCAAAGCCATTGATCATCTCTATCGATCGCAATGCCTGTTCCGTGCCGCTGGCATTGTTATGTGATAAGATCTTGTCCAGCGGCAGACCTGGTGTTGAATTACCGGATGAAGTTGTTTGCAGGTTAACAGATGATTGCAGATTTGCCAGTGATCCACTGTAAGTGATCTTGCCGGTCAGGATTGGCCTGTTCAGCGCATCGTACAAACTTACAATCCATTGATTGGTTGAACGAAGATTTCCGTCCTGAACAAATACCAACCTGTCTCTCTGATCATATATCAGATACACGGGAGCTGCGCCCGGGACCTTTTTCATTGTCATCCGTCCTTTTGCGTCATACTCATATCGGAAACTTTGTTCACTGAGCAAAATCCCACCGGAATAACTTAAATCCCAGCTATTTTCTGCTAACCGTTTTACACCTTCCGGTTGTATCACACATCTAAGACGATCAAGATCATCATAAATATAGTACGTGCTCAGCCATCCTGTATGATCGCGTCCGCTACCATCATCGGCAGTAGCGGTCAGCTGCACCTTCTTCATTATAACTTTACCATCCTTGTCTTTGAACTCAACCACCTGCTTGCCGTGCTCGTCTACGGTCAGGTTCTTGTACAATTCATTCGCCGGGTAGGGACCTGGACTGATATACGAACCCCAGTCGCCTGCATTCCCGGTAACGCGCCATTTTCTTACCTGGTCGATCGCGGTATTAGTCCAATATTTCAGCTTAACACTTTTCCTGTCTGCCTCATTTGGCAAAGACGCAGATCCCGCCCAACTCTTCCCGGGTGCAAACACTTCTTCTACCCTGCTTAATGGAGACGCTTCAAAATTGTTCTGACTGTAATAATTATCCTCCCCCTGCGTAGTCCCGAATATTGAATTCATGAAACTATTCTGTGCCGTAAAGGGGTCTCCTACAAAAGAGCCGTCTGATTTAGAAGAAGCATACGGAAGCATCTTCAATGCTTGTCTCCCGAAATGATCATACAGTACCATGCTCACCACGTCCTTAGCACCCGCCGGGCTTCCGGTTGCAAGGGAGCCTTCTTTGATCACAGTTTGTAACGGACGTCCCAGACCATCCAGAAACTGGGTAGTCATTTGTGCCCTTTGTAATTCGGTGGACGACGTTAAAACACCAGCGTCACTTATTGGCGCAACAGGCGTCCACTGCCGGATATAATTAAGAGAAACATCCTCTCTGTAATAGGGAAGGTTTGCAGGCAACTGGGAAAATGACTGAATTGAGAGCCATACCCCTGCAACAAAAAAGGTGATATATTTAAACTTGTTCATTGTTGTAAAATATTTATCACAGGTTTATTGAGTCATTATTGTATAAGTTCTGCCCGGGCGTAATTTCAGTATCTGGGTTTGCGTCCAGATAGTCGTATTGGAACGGCCGGTATATTCGATAGATCTCCACAATAATCCTTCTGACTGTAACACAAACCCATACGGTCCATTGGAATAAGGATCCGTATACGGCGGAGCAAGCGGAACAACAAATTTCAGAATATACCCGTCCTGGCTCGGAGGCAACTCTATTGTTCCAGCAGTCGCTGAAGTATTGACCGGGAAAGGCAGATCTTCCAACTCATCTTCCTCTACGTTCATTACAACAAGAGAGGCATTGGTATTTTTACCTGCTTTTAATTCAATAGTAACAGGATCCGCAGAGCAACTGCAATTGGCGTTTGCATAAGCCTGTCCGCTGATATAAAGATCATCGAGAGCTTTTTGCTGTGCGTCTGCCTGACTGATCGTTGAAGAGAACTGGCCTGCGTTCACTGTATAGGTAATAGCATCTTCCGGCTGCGCCATTCCTTCCGGGCAATCATCTTTCTCAAATGCCATCGATATGGCTTGATTTACAAAAACTGTTGGAGCTGGTGTTACCGTGCAGGTGCCATATGCATTTGCAAAGGCCTGGCCAGATGAAGTGATTTCCGCTGCAGCCTTTTGATCAGCATCTGCCTGACTGATGGTTGAATAATATTTTCCGCCTGCAACCTTATAAGTGACCGGTACACCGGAATACCCAGAAGGGCAGTCATTTTTCGTGAATGGTGAAGACTGGCTTCTGTTCACATATGTGAAGGTCTGCCTGTCATGATTATAATTATACTCATACTTCTTCACGACATGATTAAAGTGATCCCTGACTATAGCAAGCCTGCCATGCTGATCATATTCATAATACCCGGCTTTTCCTGCCTGGTCTGTCTCACTGGTGATGCCAGTCAACGTTGCCACCGTGTAAGTATTTATAAGCGCGCCCTTTGCAGACACATCTGTCCTCAGCTTATTGAGTTCTGTCCTTATATTGTTATCAGAATACGCAGCAGTATTTTCCTTAAAAGAAGTGGCAATAATGTTTTTTACTACATCATATTTAGCTCCTTTGATATTTGCCAGCGGATATTGTTCTTTATACCCCCACAGGAAAGTTTCAAAAATATCGTTTGCTTTATGTTGCTGGACCAGTGAGCCACTTTCATTATACTTAAAATCTATTAGCGTTCTGTATTTCGGGTCAATAATCAGATCATCTGTCTGATAGTCGATTTCATCGTCAAAGATGTTTGCACCGGAGAACTGGCTAACCGGAGCCGCCAACTCGATTCCTGCGATAGCATCTATCACAGGAAGCCGGGGGTTATAATAATTGAACGTGGACCCTGTTAGCAATTCAACAGCTTCCCCTTCACGTTTTATAAAACTGGAAGTTTCAACAGGCACTGTAATATTAGATAACTGAAGATTGATCAGGCCGGAAAAAACAGGATGGCTTGAGGGAATTATTTCAGGGGCAGCAGGACCTCCAGCATTTCCATGACCTTCATACGGGATCTCGACGTCTGTTGAATATTTTATCCGCTTTATTACCGTGCTGCCATCACTTTTTGTTTTAGTGATACTGCCGGGCTGCATATGTGCCAGATTCAAATACTCATAATTTATTTGATGCTGGATCCAATTACCTGCAGTACCTAATTCTTTTGTTGTTGTGGATGCCAATGTGGGCCTTGTAATATTCAGATACATGATATTGAAAGAGATAGGGATAGCTGCATAATAAGCGTTACACAATGGATCTCCAATATTCGCAGGCGCTGGGTATGGATTTACGCCACTCCATTGAGTAAATTGTGCATCATCATGCAGATAGGCTGCAACGTATCTTTTCACATACTCACTTCCCTTTACATCAAAAGGAAGATCATTTATATTGTTATAAGCGTTCTGTGTTTCCTGGATAAGTACCCACTCATTTGCCTGGCTTTTGTACACCTTTTTGTTCAGTAACTGAGAGCGGATGAAAGAGCGATCAACTTTTACATGCTGCCTCCAGTTAATGCCTCTCTCAATTCCGGTTGTAACCATATCCAATCCCGTATTGAACGTATATTCCGTTTTACCGATAAACTTATCATCATCCGCTAACTGGATCTCCTCCACTTTTGAATAAGACACGCTGCTGCTTGGACTTCCAATCGAGTAGCTAGGAGATTCCTGGTAGATATAGGAAGCGGCCCTGGGATTAACTATAACATCGTACCCTGACATGGATCCGGGAGGCCCGGATGGTTGAGGGGCTACATACAACTGTTTGCCAAATGCACCTTTCACCGTACTAAAATCCCCGGTAAAAGCATCCGAATTCCAATAAGACTCCAGGTAATTATATTGTTTCTTTACAAATCCGGATGTAAAGTTATCCCTGTGCTCAATGGATTTCACTCTTAATCCCCCCGCATAAATAAACTGCTCCTGAGCAGTTGTGAGTGGAGGAAGATCTTCAGTAAAGAAAGCGTCAAGATCATACCGAAGGCTTAGCCCCTGAACAAACTGGGTGGAGGGCATCGGGAAGTAAAGCCTGTAAGTATGCGCCGGATCTAAATTGGGCAATGCTATTGAAAAACTTTCCGATGTTTTTACAGAAGAAGCAAGTGCACTTAACGTTTTGTCAAGCACAACCTGGCTTGTTGTTACATCTTCTAAAATTACCTGCGGATCGTTCTCCAGGTAGTTTATACCCGATGTAACAAGTCGTCCGTAAAACTCAAGCTTTCTGTTATACCCCGTTGACGCTAATGTAAAGGTCTTATCTATTCCTCCGGTTCCCGAGCCGGGCCAGAAATCCATTGTGCGGATCATCCTGGTGTTTCGCTGGGGAGTCGTAACCATTACTGATTTAGACTTACCATTGGGTTCAAACGTAAATTCAGAGTATCCTCCGGAAGGATAGGAAATACTTTTAAGCATTGCTTTGTTCAACAACGACGGGTTGACTGCCCGTTTCAAAAAATTCTCTTTGGGTGGCAAACGGTTACCGTTCTCATCGATCGAGGGAACTGGCAGATCTACCAAAAGCATGTTATCGTTATCTCCATAAGAAGTGTATCCATTATAAAAGCCCCACAGGTCACGGCTATTGGTATTGAAAGTCGGAACATCATTCGTCGCATAACTAAATACGTGCGCCGGATTGGAATGCGAACCCGCTGCGGAGTACCCTGTTTCCGTAACACCGTCCAATCGCAAACTATTGGGCGCCTGAACCGGTATGGAATTAAAAAATGAATGCTGTAAATTAAATTGTTTGATCTTAACTTCTGTACCCCGGTTTGCATAGACTTCGATAGAAGAAAGCGGCCTGATCGTAGAAGGAAATGTCAAAGAAGTATTTCCCCAGCGATAAGAATTAATCGTTTCTTGCCCATAATTAAACACCACTTTTCCGTTTTTCCCCGTTATTTCTAGTAAGCGTACATTATATTCGGTTGATGAGCTTTGAGATTTAGTCACTTTAGCCTCCCGCCGAATACCAGGAGCAATGGTATAGCCTTCAAAACCTGCAGTCATGGTAGAATTGACCCCGGTATTCATATAGCTATCGGCTGTAGTTGAATAATGGAAGTAAACCGTGTCCGATCTGTCTGCAGAAATAATTTTAGTCAGATACCAGGCGGAGGCAAATTCGCTTGTTCCGCCAGATGACAAATAATCGGCCGCGGAAGACTTACCATTGGAAAATACTCCTCCAAATTCATAGATCACCCCATCAGTGCCTGTAATTATAAATGGAACAACCCCATTTGATGAAGATGATATGATATTATTTTTGATCCGGATCGGGTCATATGGCATAGTATGAAGTACACGGTCTGTATTGTAAGTGAATTGTCCGGATAAACCTTGCGCACTATAATAATAGTTATCAGGCGAGTGATCCTTATTGAATCCAAGATTGGCACCGCTGTTGTCCACACCATTTACAAAACAGGATATATTACTAAGTGAGGGATTACTGGTATGATGCTGGTAAAAGAGGCCCTGATAGCTCTCGCTCAACTCAGCAGGATAATCCCAGAAAAAAAAGCCATTACTTTTTTCATCAGGCAAACCAGCAACGGAGCGGGTAATGGCACCTCCGGCAATCAAAGTCCACCCCAATCCCATCGTGGACGTCCTGTCAGTTACGCGCACTCCTCCGGCATGATAACTCAAACTGATCGGCACGGTGATCCGCGACGATTTAAATTCGTATAAAGGGATGGAGATCCCAGGGATACCGCTGCTCATTGTTACAGGGAAATCAACATACCTGCTTAATGAGGCAGCTGCAGGCGAAGTAGGTGCCCCTATCATATTTAATGAAGGATCAGACTGCGCATTCACCGAAAAAAAATAAGTGGTCAATAGGTAGACTAAAAAGAAATGTTTTTTCATACAATTCCGAATGATATAGCCAGGTAGAGTATAAATAATAAGCTTCACCAGGCAAAGTCCTGAAAGATGCCTTAACTTTTACAGCTAAGTTTCAAATAAAGCGTTTGCTCTTGCTTAAAAAATCAACGTGGGGGAAGGGGTTGAAACGAAGTGCGTGTTCAACTTTGCGCGTATTTCCATAAACCTATCAGAATAGGGTAAACTGAGAAGAAGAATATTACCCCCGCCGCGAAGAGAGGCAAATGCATGCACATATCTGTGCAGACAAAAAAAATAATGGTCTAGCATGGTTGGTGATTGGTGGTGACGTGACTATGCTAAAGAGAATACTTTTTTTTATTATTACATGAAAAAATATGTGATATTTTTCAAATTAGGTGATAGCACTTATTGAATGTCCGTTAATTCCCCTATCACGAAATTAAACGGATAAAATTTATGACAATTAAATTAATAAAAGATTAGAAGCCGTAGAATTAGTCAAGCATGGCTATGAGAAAATCCTGATCGGGTTTCAATCGCACCAGTGGTCGTTCCTCGAAAACGAAAGCCCCCCCTCACTTCAACTTCACATCCAAATAAACCGAATGCCTTCCATACGTTTCATAAAACGGCTTGAACAATACCCCATCAATAGTAAATTCTAATTTTGCCGGATCACCCTGTATCGACTTGCTGATATCTTCTGCATCAAGCGTCACTTTCCTCCATTCCTTTCTCGCCTCCGGCTCTTGCGCTGCCAACAATACCGGGCCGTAAAACAAGCTCGCAATATTCTGCTGATCCATTACCGGGTCAAGATGAAACTGGAAAGGCATTCTTAATTCAACAATATCTCCATCCTTCCACGTGCGGCTTATCTTCAGATAACTGCCAGGCTTCGCCGCCAGCTTCTGGTCTTTGCCGTTGATCTTTACAAAAAATCCCTTTGTTGCCCATCCCGGTACACGCACATTGAGATCAAACTTTCCATTACCTCTGATGGTTAAACGTGAATTATCTTCATTAGGAAAATTGGTAGTTTGCTCTAAAGCAATTTTCCTTTCCGACCAATCAAGTGAGGAAGGAATATAGAGATTGACATAAAGCGACTGGTTATCCCTGCTCTTGAAATAAATTGAATTCTGTAGCTTGGTGCTGCTTTCTATCGCTGTGCCATTGCAGCAGGTAAAACCTGTCATATCCGGGTTGCCAAATTGTTTGACCGATGCAGGTCTGAGTGGCACGTGATACGTGTTAGCGGGTGTATTCTCTGCCACCGAAGCCAGTATATGATTGTACAATGCACGCTCATAATAATCCATCAGTTCTGCACGCTGATCAAAAAGGAACAGGTCACCAGTCAGCTTCAGCATATTGTAGGTTGCGCAGGTCTCGTTTTGTCCGCCTGCGGAAAAACCATTCTCATATAATGTTCCCGGCTGACCGATGAAACATTCCGCATTGTTCGGATTACGTGCGCCGGCCACTCCACCGATGCTGTACATATAGTCATTCACCATCTTTTGCCAGAAGTTGTCTGCGATCCTGTAGTACTCCGGTTTGTTGGAAACGCGATACATCTCGATACTGCCAACTACCTGCGGGATATGCTGATTCGCATGCAATCCCCGGAAAAGATCTACATTCTTCGCCAGTCCATGCGAATGAGCAATATCGCCGAAGAACACCCTGATGTTATCAAACAACTGAGCTGTTTTCAGATGTTCCTGCTTACCGGTAATGCGATAAAGACGGGCCATTGCTTCATTCATACCACCAAACTCCCCGGCGATATAAGTGTTCCACATTTTAATCAGCGTATCCGTTGGAACTTTGCTAAGCCGTGCATACACCCAATCACCCATACCCGACGCAACATCCATCGCTCTTTTATTGCCGCTTACTTCATACACATCCATTAACCCTGCAAGAATTTTATGCAGTGTATAATACGGTGCCCAGATCTGGTTTTTCTGTCCTCCGTATTTTGCCCCTTTCTCCAGCATGATGAATTGATCCGGTGGATAAGCGCTGATAAATCCTTTCCCCCAGTTCCAGTAATCATGACGGATACCTTCATCGCTCAGGTCTGAATCGTATGCAGATTTTCCGGGACCATAAGGCACCGCTGCCGGATCAGGCACTGACACGCCACCGCCTTCCTTTGCCTTTCCGGATAACCGGGATAGATCATAGAGCGTGTTCACCATCACATCCATTTTGGCAGAAAAATTAGCCTGAAGCATTTTATCATATCCCGTACCTGCATAGGCCTGCGCGATGGCCGTGAGATAATGACCCGTAGCATGTCCTCTTAATTTTGTATCCTTCGTATCCCATACACCCAATGCCTTTGCTCCTTCAGGCTGTGGCTGCCCAAATGCATGACGGAACATATACAGGAAGGAATTCGGATCTGTGGTAGCTAATGTTTTAATGAACTTATCGCGGTTCTCGATGAACCTGGATGGATGCCCTTCTGCATCTGCTTTCAACAATACTTTGCTCAGATCAAATGTCGCCAGCTTAAGGCCTGGCGTAGCCGGCGGTGGAGCTTTTTTTACTTTTACGAAAGCTCTTGGTTGAAAAGCTGTTCCCGCTACCCGTCCCGTTATTGTATACTCACCTGCTTTAAGAACGGCGCTGTTATCGGTAGCTTCGGGCCAGACTACACGAACTGGGGGACCTTTCCGTCCATCTTTATACGTTCCCTGTACATGTGACGGTAACCGGGGAAGGCTCCCTGTAGTTGTTTCAACCTTTACATCTTCAACCCTGACAAGGTAAGTATTATACAGCTGCGCTTCGGTGGAAGAAAACCGTGGCAGATCATCTTCTGCGCGTTTGCCCGAAGTATTGACCGAACCATCGTTGATCCCTCTTGCTTTCAGCGCATTTGTATAAATGCCTGCAATCTGTTTCCCATTCAATGCCACACGATAGATGCGAAAATCATGTATCAGCGCATTGAGATAAGGATCACCTGCGGAAAACGATCTGCCTATGTAAAGCATCCTCTCACCGGCCTGCCTGCTGAATACATCTGATAACTCCAGCGAAAGACCTTGCAGTTCTCCTGCCTGTTTTCCATTTATATAGGTGACCAGGGATCTAGAAGGAATATCTATTACTACAGACAGGTGAACCCACTTGTTTGCCTCTATGGAAGAAGCAATTGCCGCTTTCCTGTTCCCACTGCCAGTTGTTACTGATGCCTGATAGCCTGCCTCGGCAATGGTTCCAACAGGAGCTACATAAAAATGCTTCGTTGTATCCTTCCCGAAATCGAAAAAACGTTGGCCTGCCTGGTTTGACTGCAAGAAGATCCAACCGGAAACACTTAGTGATTCGAGATCAGTCAATGCCTCTCCCGGGATCACAACAAAACGATTTTCCCCGGTAAGTGACAACACCTTTCCGAAGCGGTTATCATTGACAAATTTCACCTCGCCACCCTGAAACCTGCCATGCAGGTTGTTGCGGGACCAGTCCTTAAGGTCGCCATTAAAAATATAACGGGCGATCATTCCTGTTTCACCGATCCCATCAAGCATCTGATCTCCACCCTGGGCACGGGCAATATTCACAACCTGGCTTAATGCCGCGATACACAGCATGGCGCGTAAGAATGCTTTATACAGTTTCATATTTCAATCATGTTGAACAGTGATGTAAACAGCTCAGAAGGTGGATAAAACTATGAAGAATACACACGCATTCATGAACCTATTTTATCAGAAGATCACAAGATATTAGCCTGTTTAACGGCTGACTGCTTTGGGGTCAAGGCATTCCGGGGGGAAATAATATAAAACCGAGATGCCTCCTTCCTGTTTTATGTAATATCAGTTCGGCCAGCATCCAGCTTTCAAATACACCTTATGACGAGATTCTTTATGATAGGCTGCTTATGCCTGTACAGCACCCTGTTGCCTGCCCAAAAAGAAAACAGGCCGGTCACCAGTAAAATCGAAAAAGTTACGGTCTTTCTTCAGGGAGCGCAGGTGGAACGGACAGCCAGGCAAACGCTGCAGCCCGGCAAGTACAATATTATCTTCAACGATGTTTCTCCTTTGATAGACAAACAAAGTATACAGTTAAAAGCTGAAGGAAAGTTAACCGTTCTTTCCGTTACTCATCAATTGAACCATTTAAAGGAACAACAGGTTGAGGGCACTATTAAAGATCTCGAGATACAGAAAGAACAGTTGCAGGAAAAGATCAGTATTGAATCGAATCTGAAATCCGTATACACGCAGGAGGAAGCAATGATCATCAAAAACCAGTCAATAAAAGGCGAAAGAACTACGCTGAAAGTAGCCGAGCTGAAAGAAGCCGTCGATTTTCAACGCGCAAGGCTTACTGAGCTCTATCAGAAAGTACTTGAAAGTACAAAGACACAAAAGAAGCTTAGTGCTGAAATGGAAAAAGTTGACCAGCAGTTGAAAGCCCTTCATCAGAAAAAAAATCTGTCCACAAGTGATATAATTGTAGCATTGGATGTAAAAGAAAATACTTCGGCGGCATTCCTGCTCACTTATCTTATCAACCAATCGTCATGGTATCCCACCTATGATATACGCGTTAAAGATATCAGTCAGCCATTGGCCTTACAGATGAAAGCAAATCTTCAGCAGCAATCGGGAGAAGATTGGAAGGAGGTGAAACTGGTGTTATCCACGGGAAATCCAAAAGAAAAAGGAACAAAGCCGGATCTTCAGCCATGGTACCTGCGGTACTATATTCCGGCTAACGACCTTTCCCGTGCATTGTCTGGCAAAGCAGCAGGCATAAGGGTGAGAGGCGCTTCATCACTGGAAGAAGTAGTCGTTGTAGGATATGGTGCTGCCGGAAACCGTGATGACAATGACGAACAATACGAACAGAAACTACGCAAAAAAGAAAATACGGCCGTGAATACAACGACTGTTTATCAACCCACATCCACCACTTTCGAAGTAGAACTTCCTTATACAGTTCCGGATGATGGCAAGCTTTATACGGTTGATATAAATCAGTTCGACCTCAACGCAACTTATGAATATTACGCGGCTCCCAAACTGGATCAGAACGCTTATCTGACTGCGAAGATCACAGACTGGCAGGACCTGAACCTTCTGCCCGGCGAAGCGAATCTTTTCTTTGAAGGAACATTCCTTGGTAAATCATTACTTGATCTTGCGAAGGCTGATGATACGCTGAGTCTCTCACTGGGTCGGGACAAAGGTGTCGTTGTAAAACGAACACTGCTGAAAGAGTTCAGTTCCCGGAAATTCCTCGGCTCCAATAAAACAGATATCAGACAATACGAAACAATTGTACGCAACAATAAACAGCAGGCAATTAAGATCGTAGTCGAAGATCAGTTCCCGGTTTCAACCAGTAAAGAAATTGAAATCGACAAACTCAACTACCCTGCAGGCAAGCTGGAAGACGATACAAAGAAAGTAAGCTGGTCTGTAGTACTTGAACCGAAAAAAGAGCAGAAACTTCAATTTGGCTATTCTGTAAAATATCCGAAAGACAGGATCGTGCAGCTTGATTGACCAGTTGCTCCAGCCAGTTTAACCAGCAAATGAGTATCGCCATGAAACGCAAAGGATCGCAAGGGACGAAAAGAGATCAGCCTGAAACACTGCCGTTTCATAGTGTCCTTCGATACCCTGCCTTTATGGCGATACTCTTTCGCCACTATGCCATTGAGCAGTCTGCTCCCAAGATATCCTAAGAAAGTATTTGGTTGACGGCGGCAACCGGGGGTGGTATATGTCCTTCATCGATCATCTCCAGCAGATCAATCTCTATCGTTCTCGAAATTGAAGTGATAGGTACATCGTTCGCGCCACCTTCAAATGGATTTTCTGTATACTCTCCCACCCTTTCCAGTGTAAGAAAGATCCAGCCTACAGTGGCTGCAAATGGCACAGCGAGCCATAGCTGCCACTCTCCCAATCTATGAAATTCATTCAATACGCCAAATGGTACCAGGGATACGAAAAGACGTGTAAGCATCTGGCTGATCGTTGCAAACTGACGCGGGTAAGGAAAATTCTTGATCCGTTCGCAACGCCCCTGCAGATCATACATATCAATCAGTAACTTCTCAATCTCTACATAGTCCAGCGGCTCAATCAGCCCCTGCACCTTCAGCCTTTTTAACTGCGCAGATTGCAGTCCCAGCAAATGAGTGGCCTTATTCTTTTTCGACAGAACATACTTCAGGTCTTCCTCTGTTAGATACCCCTGAAGATTTTGTTCCAGCTTACCGTCCCATTCTGCGATCGTATAATTTTTACTATACCGCAGATTGGCTGGCTTTACCCGCGCCGTTTCCCAGCTTCGTTGCTCACGCAGTTGGTAACGAAGTGCCGTCAGCCATCCGATGTGCCGGCGGATCAGCTGTCTTTTTATCGCATCCGTTTCAGTGGTATGAGTCGTGCCAATAAAATCTTTCACCAGCATCCCCCATGACCGGCTTGTGTTAACGATCCCGCCATAGATCTGGCGCGCTTCCCATACCCTGTTATAGGTCTGCGTATTCCTGAAACCAACAATGAAAGCGGTTGCGGTGCCGATCATCGCAACCGGAACCCAGGGAATTGCCAGCCATGTCCATCGCAGGAAATGAAATAATATTACGGGTACCAGGGAAAAGATCACCATCATATAGATGTCGCTCTTTGTCCAGATCATCATTTCTTTAAATGTATACCGACTGCCCGAGTGCATATTTTTTTACGGTTAAATTATGAAAAAGGGAAAAAAGAACGCTTTGCGGCGGCTTTGTATTTACAATATTTTTGCGCTGGCAATATAAGCCACGTTTACGATGAATATTACGATCAGACCTATCGAACATTCAGACAATGCCGCTCTGGCTATCATCATCCGGAAAGCACTGGAAGAATTTGGGGCCAATCATCCCGGTACAGTTTATTATGATGCATCTACCGACGCCTTGCATGAACTTTTTCAGGAAAAAGGTTCTGCTTATTTTGTCGCATTGAGAGAGGAGGAAATAGTAGGTGGCGGCGGGATCTTCCCCACCGAAGGATTACCTGCAGGAACCTGCGAGCTTGTAAAAATGTATCTGCGAAAAGATGCGCGCGGAACCGGACTCGGCAAAAAGCTCATTGAAACATGCCTTCACTGGGCAAAAGAACAAGGCTATAGCAATGTGTACCTGGAAACCATGCCCGAACTAAAACCTGCATTGAAAGTGTATGAAAAATTCGGCTTCAACTACCTCTCGGGGCCGTTGGGAAACAGCGGACATACGGGGTGTACGCTG
>JBEVKW010000149.1:0-3313 GCA_040509495.1 Chitinophagaceae bacterium
TACATATTTCGCCGTTTCGTTGATGGCTTTTACAATCTCTTCTTTTTTTGGCTGCGCAAATACGTCTGAACTGAACATAGACGTGCTCACCATTGCCAGACCGATCGCTGTTTGCCTAATCCGCTTCATAGACTTTGTCTTTTGCATTCAGTGTATACTTATGTTTATGATTCGTTATTGAAAGATCTTCCTGCATCCGGAAGGTAAATGTCCACGGCCTGTTGTCCCGTTTCTTTAGTTTCAGCAATACGTGATTGACTCCTTCTTTTAAAGGTAAAACAACCGTTGATTCCTGCTGCATTGAACCTCCCATTCCGGAAAAAACTTTTTCTCCATTACAAAATACTTCTACTTCATCATTGGCAACAAGAAAGCCTTTTACAGTTGAATTCTTTGGCGAGTTGACCAGGCAGTAAGCATACCCGGAAACGGCAACCGGGCCTTTATAATTATCATCCAGATCGATGATACCTCCATCCGTTGATGAAAATTTCTGCCAACGGTAGGTCTTGCCCAAATAATGGGTAAAATCTCCCGGAGAAGGTGGTTTGTCATACTCTTTATTGGAAGAATACAGAAACGCCGGGAATTCCTTTTTATCATCAAGCGGGAACGGTCCGCCAAGCATCCAGTTCTTAAAATAAAATCGATCACTGACAGCAACATTCAATCTCAATGACGACGGTGCAGGAATACTGCGCTCCGATGCGGATGCAGCAGCAAACTGTAACGATAGTTTCAATATCTCCAGGTCGCGTATTTTTCTTGCGTAAGGCTCAAAGGCTTTGTCCAGCCAGTATTCCTGGTTTTCGCGCAGCCATGACTTTCTGAACCACTCGGCATGGTTCAAATAACGTTCGCCCAGAGCGCTGACGTTCTTTGCAGCGGCATTCAGTATTGCCTGTGCCTGGCGCGGGTCCTGCGGAGCCAGGCTGGCTGCCTGCGCATATTGCTTCACGACTGCCTCAACAACCTTACGGGTATCAACGATCAATTGATACTGACCTATAGCATATTTCAATGCATCTACATCTGCCAAATTGATCTTTGCATTTGCGGCATTGATATAATTAGTCGCCTGTTGCAAAATATCTGCCGCCTGCGCCACTGATGCGTTATTGATGATCAGTTGCTTGCCGCTATCCGGTAAGATCTTCTGATGCCAGAGCTGATCGTTAAGATTATAGGTCATTTCCACACCACGAAGCTCCATTAATTTGAATAGAGCCTTCACGTAACTGTCATCATCAGATTGATAAGCTGTGATCGAAAATCTTTTATCAAGACTTGATTCAAACTTATCGGAAACATTCCAGCTTTTATCCGCCGCAACATATACACCATACCAATCACCGGCGAAGAGATAGGTGCCTCCGTCATCCCAAATTGTCGTAAAAGCACCGGTGCTGCCATTCTTCTTTCCTTCTTCCAGGAAACCGTTTATGTTCGCCCTCGCCATTGCCATATCGGGAAACATGCGATATGAATTCAAGATTCCGGGACAAACCATGAACTCAAGTCCGCGCTTTTTAAAAGGCAATATCCATGGATCAAAACTTTTCTTATCGCCATATTCCCAGGTAAGATAAATTACATCTTTGGGAAGCATGTCCAGCACCTCTTCGTGTTGCAGCGCTACATCTCCCCACATCATCATTCTTTTGCCTTTAGCTTTGACGACGTCGTACAGGAACTTCAGATGATCTGCATAGAATTTCGCAGGACCAACACTATCTACATATTCTTTGGAACGTCCTTTTCCAAGGTCAAAGGTTTCGTCACAGTTAACGTTGAAATAGGGCGCACTGAATGCATCGCAAAGTTCTCCGATCACGGAAGCCAGGAATTTCCTTGCCTCAGGATCGCGTGGGGAGATCAATGTTGAGGTCTCTCCCATTGATTTATACTTTGGCAGCGCAAGGATCTTTTCAAAATGCCCGAATGACTGAAAGCTTCCGATCAACTGCATATGGTACTTCGCAGCATAGGCGGACAGTTCCTTGATTTGCGCAATCGTGAGCTTCCCGTTTGCGGGGGCAAAATCAGGATAGGAAACAGGTTGCACAACATGTTCTATATAGAAAGAAAGATAATTGAGCTTCAGCTCTGCCATTCTTTCTATTTGCTGTTTGAAATAATCAATTGTTGGAATGGGACCGCGGCTGATATCGTCATAAATAACGCGGTGTTCGAAAGATGGCCAGTCAGTGATCGTAATCGCCTTGTTCCAACCAGCGCGCGTCAGTTGCTTCAGTGTTTGCAAACCGTAGAACAACCCGGTCTCCGTATTGGCCGCGATCAGCCGCTGCTTACTGTTTATAACAATGACATATCCTTCTTTACCGATCTTGTCGAGATCAACAATACCTTCGGCAGTAAGAACAGATCTGAGTTTATTGTTTATCAGGGAAACGGAAAGAGAGGAAGGCGCCAGCTTATTCGTATTTGTACGGGAAAAATCATTCCATACTGTCAGCAACCGTTCAGCAGTTGCTTTGTTTATACCCTGGAATTGGACGCGGAGTTGTGAAGGAAAGCTGATCGCGTCAGAAGAAACCTTTGCCGTTTGAGGATAAGGCAAAACAGGCAGGTCATTCGACCAACCAGATGCACAGGTGAACAGTGCAAAGATCAACAGCAAGAAGTTTTTACTGATAGTCTTCATTTATTTTCAAAGCCTTTTAAACTATTCAGAATTCCTCCTACTCAGGCCAGCCGCATCATGATCAGTACACGCTTCGGAAGAGAGTTTTCTTTTTAACGTCAGGATACTGTAAACATTGGCTGCTACTGCCAAAATTCCTGAAAATTCTCCACCGAATCTTTTACCGGTTGACCACTTTGTGCTTTGCTTATCGTAGGTGCTCTGCGGCCCCTAAGCTTGTGCATAAGGTGGCCAATCGTTAGACAACACTAATATAGGGTTATTTTCCGGTAACGTACCCGGAAATTCTTAAAAAAATTACAAAGAAATACTTAATTCCTCCCCCACGCGGGCGAAAGTTCCGTGGATATTGTTATTCAACATGGTAACTTCAGCAGCGCTGCCAGCTACGTCTATCTGGAACCTTTGCCCAGCCTTGATCTGCTTCGATTTTAAAATCACCTTGCTCACGCGCGGGTTCAGATCATTCGGTGCATCAAGTTGTTGAACGCGCACACTATCAACAGCTTTACCATCAATAGTCAATAGTACATTTATTCCCGTTGCTGCTGAATTGCCGATATTATGCAGCAGCAGGCTTAACTCGAATCCTTCAGTTGCTTTGACAATTTTTATATCGCGGAGATGGATCGCCAGGTCAGGCTTTAG
>JBEVKW010000150.1:0-4743 GCA_040509495.1 Chitinophagaceae bacterium
TGACTTTTTACTTGTCACTCGTCACTTCCTCAGACTATCCTTTCGCTTAATGCTTTTGCAATGGCTTCTTTGCCACAATTAACATGAAGTTTGGGGTAGATGTTTTTCAGGTGTGATCTTACTGTTTCGAAGGAAATGTTCAGTTCTCCGGCAATTACTTTTGCGCTGAAACCTTTACTTAATAGTTGCAGTACTTCAAGTTCTCTTGTGGAGAGCTGGTATTTGTTTTCTGTCTTTGCGTGTTGAAAACTGTTCAAAACCCTTCTGGCGATGGAGGGACTCATTGGGGCGCCGCCATCAACGACTTCTCTGATCGCTTCAAACAGTTTATCCGGCGGAGTTTTCTTTAACAGGTATCCATTCGCGCCTGCGCAAAGACATTGAAACAGTTTTTCATCATCTTCAAATACGGTGTACATGATGACTGCTGTTTCTGGTCTTGCTTCCTTTACCATTCCGACGCCTTTTATTCCATTTTCACCAGGCATGTCTATGTCCATCAGCGCAACGTCTGGTTGCAGGGTAAGTGTGATGGAGGCAGCGTCGCGGCAATTAGGATAGTCGCCCACCACGTCATACTCGGGCATGCTCCTTAATAAATACGAGAGGGAATTGCGCAACCGCTCGTTGTCTTCAAAAATTATTATTCTAATGGCCATGTTAGCGAAATTAAAGGTAGAAATGCTGTGTTCAAATCCCTCAATTGAGGTATTACCGTACGAGGTCGGGCTTTAGCAAAAACGGATGGCCGCTTATAAGCTATTTGGCCCATGCTTTTCTGAAATACCCGGGTCAGGCTTTTACGGGCATACTGACAACAATGATCGTTCCCGCACCGGGAGAGGATCTTACCTGGATATACCCATTCCAATGATTTACACGGACCCGCAGATTTTTTAAGCCATTGCGATGTGTTTCAGCATGCACATCAAATCCTTTTCCGTCGTCTCGTACAGACATGATAAGGTTGCCTTTTTCAATCTGTACATTGATCCAGACATTCCTGGCCTCCGCATGTTTGAAAATATTGTTGAGCGTTTCTTTAAATACCAGGTAAAAATCACGCCGCTGTTCCATGCTTAATTTACGTTGCGCCAGTTGATGGTCAAGCTCGAACTCATACCGGACATTTCCTGCATCAAACAGTTCTGCAGCATACCGCCGCATACGGGCAGCAGTCTCATCCAATCCGTCATTGCTGGTATTTACACTCCAGATAATGTCATCAAGTGCCTGGGAAGAACTGTTCACCTCTTCTGTGATCCTGTTAAGGAATTCACGTGCCTGCGCAGGCTCATCCAGATTTCTTCTTCCTAATGAGGAAAGGATGTTGATATTCGTCAACGTTGAACCTATATCGTCATGCAGATCGCTTGCGATGCGGTTTCTCACCTGTTGAAGACGGATCACCTGGCGAAGCCGATACCTGTATATCGCATAGGTCAGTGAGAACAAGGACAGTATGCACAAGGTGATAAACCACCAGCTCCAGTACCACGGTGACCGGATCCGGAATGAAACGGATCCAACTTCACCGCTTTCATTTCCGCCAGGAAGAAGCGCCCTTACCTCAAACCGGAAAGAACCCGGAGGAAGATCTTTCAAGGCAAGTGTCGTATTGGTAAACGGTTTGCTCCAGGCGGTATCTCCCTTTCTAAGTAAACGATATGTATATTTTACAACCGACTCATTCTTCATATACGGGCTGGCGAACTCAAAAGTGATATCATTCTGATGCGGCGCCAGTATCAGCAAATTGCCTTCATCGATATCGGTAGGGCTGATGATGCTGTCATTCAACTGCATTCTGGTAATAAATGTTCTCGCATTACTTACCGAAAGCAGGTTTGCATTTGCCGGTAACATCAGTAACCCGTTCAAACCGCCGGCCCAGATATTACCCTTTCCATCTTCTGCGAGCGAGTATATCTCATTATAATATCCGAGTTGAGCTGCCAGGTTGTTAATGACATAACTGTTGTTGACGTGCTGGATAATATCCATGCTCGACGTATTTCCTGTAAATAGTTTTCCTTCCGTGCTTTCCAATACAGCTGTGCACAGGTCAGATGACAATCCTTCCGCTCTGCCGATATGCTGCAGTACTTTCAAATGGTTGTTCTCCAGTGTAACCTGGAATAATCCTTTGTCTCTCGTGGAGATCCATATAAGGCCGTTCTTACCGGCGCTGATGGAAGATATGTTTCTGGATACGGATGAATCGGTCAAGACGAGATCCAGGGACCTGGCAGTATTGTATATACGTAACCCGCCATTCAGTTGAGATACCCACAGCTTACGCGCAGCTCTGTCATAGAACATATTTTCGATAGTGTAATCGATTCCCGGCATCTTCCTGAAGTCTTTGCCGTTGAACGCATACAGACCGCCTTTTAACGCAGGAATAAGAAAAGACCGGTCATCCATTGCAGCCGCGCCCCGTTTGAACCAGACGTTTTCGGGGCGCTTCAGTTTTGTTTTGTGGACGATGTATTTTGAATTGATCTTTTGAACATCAAGAAATATACTATCTGAGTAAGCATAAATATGATCGTCTGTAGAAAAGAGATCTGTTGATTCGGGCAGCGAATCCAGGCGCCTGATGGTTCTGTTGGCTTTCTCATCGACCAGGAAAAGATTATCGGTAGTGATGCCAAGAACTTCTCCTTTGAGATGTAAGAGCCGGTGTATCGTACTTGCCTGCAGACCGTCATTGGAAATGTATTTCGTGATCTGTGGATCAGGGATTTTCACGAGAGCGTTTTCTGTGCCCAGCCAAAGATTGTCTTCCGCATCTTCGTAAAAGCAATTGACCCGGTCAAAGCTGAAGCCGTTGGCAAAATGGAACTGAGTGATATTATAGAGCGTATCCATCCGGAACAATCCGCCGAATGCCGTACCTATCCAGAGATTAGAATGCTTGTCTGCGTGCAGATTCAGGACAACTTTACTGTCAATACCAGCTTTTGCAACTGGTGCCGGTACAGCTTCGAATTTCAATTCGCCTTCCAGCAGTTTTTTTTCGGATACTTTTCTTAAGCCATCTGGTGTTGCCATCCAGAGGTTCCCCTTTTTATCCGCCTGTACATCGTAGGTAACCTGTTTAAGCGGAAAGGTCTTGACCGTATGAAGCGCTGAATCAAACAATGTGAAGGCCGATCCCGGTCCGTTTGAAGCAAGCAATATCCTGTCATTTATGTTTTCAAGGTCATAGAACGTGCTGGCATTCTGTTCACCGCTTATAGCCGTTTTCAGGAAATGATCATGTTTGAAGCGGTAAATACCATTTGTGCCGGAAACAAGCAGCTTATTGCCCGGTATCCGGAGAAAGTTGAAAAATCTTGGTGCCGGTGTTTTGGGAACCAGTGGAACCTGGCGAAGCGTATTTTTATCCAGTGAAAGTATACCCAGGGTATTCGATAAGATCAATAACGTACCATCCTCCAGTTCAACGAAATCATTTACTGCCCCGATATACTTTTCTCCAAAACGGGTAAAGTTTCTGAACTTGTTACCGTCGTAAATACAGAACCCAAACTTTGTTCCGATAACAAGTAATTTTCCGCGGGTCTGGTAAATCACTTTTATATATCCTGATACAAGTTCACTGTTTGGTTCGTACAGGTTTTGATTCAGCCGGTATGTTGTATAGATCAGCCGCTGGGCGGATGCAGGGGTTGGCAGGCAATGAAGCAAAGCCTGAATGATAAAGATGGACAATATAGATCCCCGGAAAGGAGTGACCAGCCGCATGACGATAATCTGAAAGAGTCAATTTACTTAAATGGCAGGAGAATGGAAAGAAAATCTGGCTGTTGACCCGCAGCACGGGAAGTTCAGCTACCATTTCCTTCCTGTATTCCCGTTGAAATACACCCGTAAAGTTGTGGTAGAAGGGGAGATGTTATGGTTTTATGCCGCAAAAGATCTCTTTTGGAAGGTGGCTGTGCAATTGGTGATCATCAAACGATGCGTTCACTGAGTGCTTTTGCAATAGCCTCTTTACCGCAATTCACATGAAGCTTTTGATAGATATTTTTCAAATGGGAACGGATGGTATCAAATGCAAGTTGCATTTCTGATGCGATCAGTTTAATGCTGTATCCCTTGATCAGCCATTGCAACACCTCGATCTCGCGCGGTGAAAGCTTATATTTTGTATGATCAGGTTTTACCTGGAATGTATTCAATACTTTTTTTGCAATTGTGGGAGACATGGGGGCGCCTCCTTCTATAACATCGTGGATGGCTTCGAATAATTTTGACGGAGGAGTTTTCTTTAAAAGATATCCGTTTGCACCTGCACAAAGGCATTTGAACAGTTTTTCCTCTTCTTCAAATACAGTGTACATGATCACTGCTGTTTCCGGGCGCGCTTCTTTGATCAAGGACACACCATCGATACCGGTCTTCCCAGGCATATCAATATCCATCAGCACAACATCTGGTTCGTATGTTCTCGCAATGCTTGCCGCGTCATTACAGTTATTAAAGTCTCCCGCCACATTATAGCCATTCATTTTCAGGAGATAGGCCAATGACTCCCTTAAGCGGTCGTTATCTTCAAAAAGGATGATCTTGGGCGACATACAATATGTTTTGATTGATGGATGGCTTGCGCTAATAAAATTAAACGTTTTAAATAGTGTATCGCTCACTCATTTGTGTGGTTTATATGTTACAAGGTTCAGCCCTCAGTTGCCTCTGCCATTTTACTTCGAACCCTGATAAGAGTCTGTTCTA
>JBEVKW010000151.1:0-25965 GCA_040509495.1 Chitinophagaceae bacterium
GAAACAGGAATACCAGTGGTATGCAGGTTCACGTCATAATCTGCGGTTCGGATTTAATACGATCTATCACACTATTACGCCGGGTGAGATCAAAGCATATCAATCGCAAAGCGTGAATGATGCCGCTTTACAGAAAAGATTTTCCTGGGAAAATGCAGCCTTCATCAGCGATACCTGGAAAGCTTCTGACAAATTGAACCTGACGTATGGCCTGCGCGCATCTTCTTTCAGCATTCTCGGAAAAGGCGATTTCTATAATATAGATGCAGATGGAAAAGTAATCGATACACTGAGTTATGATAAAGGAGATTTTGTAAAGACATATGTAAACCTCGAACCAAGGGTTGCAGCAAGCTACAGCTTCAATACGCAAGCGTCTTTAAAAGCTTCTTATGTACGTAACGTGCAGAATATGCATCTCGTGTCCAACTCCAC
This sequence comes from Chitinophagaceae bacterium, assembly GCA_040509495.1. Taxonomy (GTDB): domain Bacteria; phylum Bacteroidota; class Bacteroidia; order Chitinophagales; family Chitinophagaceae; genus Terrimonas_A. Next base: position 436 of record JBEVKW010000151.1, read on the forward strand.
TTCTTCAAATCCAACCGACAAATGGATTGCAAATACAAACCTCATCAAACCGGAAGTGGCAGACCAGGTATCACTCGGTTATTACCGCAACCTGTTCAACAACCAGTTTGAGTTGAGCGTTGAAACATACTACAAATGGATGCAGAACCAGATCGACTACCGCGACGGCGCAGACATTTTTGCCAACAGTGATGCCATCGAGTCTGAATTGTTGTTTGGCAAAGGCCGTGCATATGGTCTTGAACTACACCTGAAGAAAAAAGCAGGCAAGTTTACAGGATGGGTAAGCTACACGTTGTCTAAAACAGAAAGAAAGATCGACGGCATCAATAATAATCAATGGTACAATGCCCGCCAGGACCGCACTCATGACGTTTCACTCGTTGGTTCTTATCAACTCAACCGGAAATGGACCTTCTCTGCCGCATGGGTTTATTATACCGGCGATGCCGTTACTTTCCCCGCCGGCAAATACACCATTGACGGAAATACTGTTTATTATTACACTGAAAGAAATGGTTACAGAATGCCGGACTATCACCGGCTTGACCTTGGCGCCACCTGCATCCTTAAACAGAAAAAACGCTGGTCATCGGAACTTACCTTTAGCCTTTACAACGCATACGGACGGGAAAATGCCTACACGATCAATTTCAGGGATAACGCAGATGATCCGAATAAAACTGAAGCGGTACGTTATGCACTTTTCAAATTCATCCCTTCTGTTTCTTACAACTTTAAATTCTGATCTGTTTATGACTAACAATACATCAATATATAAATCAGCATTCAACATTTTCCTGGCCCTATCAGTCACGATCTTCCTCAGCTCTTGCGAAAAAGTGATCGACCTGAACCTGAACAGTACAGAAAAACGATACGTGGTAGAAGGCATCATTACTGATCTGACAGGTGCACGCGTTACACTCAGTCAGACAAAAGATTTCGACGAAGACAACAGCCTGGCCACGGTAAGCGGCGCAACAGTTGAAATGAGCGAGGCTGGAGGTACCGTTACAACACTTACGGAATCATCTCCCGGCATCTACACTGCACCGGCAATGAACGGCACCAGCGGTAAAACATATACGCTTTCTGTGAAGGTGAACGGACAAACATTCACCGCAGTATCAACCATGCCGCAGCGCGTTAATCTTGATACATTATACGTCACTGATGAGTTTCTTTTTGGTGAAAACCGCAGGACTGCCAATACAGAATACCAGGATCCGCCCGGCCGCGGACAGTACTACCGCTTTGTTCAATACATCAATGGCAAAAAAGAGCCGACCATTTTTTATCAGAGCGATGAATACACCGACGGAAATTATGTGAACAATAAATTGTTTTATTTCCCTGAAGATGATGATAACGAAGACCAGAAGATCAAAACGGGTGACCTGCTCCGGATAGACATGTTCTGCATTGATCAGAATGTTTACAAATACTGGTTCAGTCTTGATCGAAGCGCTACAGGTGAGAGTGGACAGGCAACTCCGTCAAACCCTGTGACCAACCTGACAGGCGGTGCTCTCGGCTATTTCAGCGCACATACCACGCAAACAAAAATAATCACTGTTCCCTGAGATGAGCCTCATTCTACTGCCCTTGTCTTACCTGCAAAAAGAAACCGGTCCCCGCATTACTGCGCAGGACCGGTTACTGATTTATATAGAAGGGAGTATTTTAACGGCCTGATCCAGAGCTTCCGGTTCCCTATCCCGGAGGTTCGTTTAAGGACGGCCGAATACTCTTATTCAAATCAGATGCCATGTCAAAAACATGCAGGATTTGAGATCCTGCAATATCCTGTTGTTGCTGAAATTCCTCATTTGTTTGTTTTAGCGTGAAAAAAATACTCAGGGCGGACAGACAGCACACAAAAAAACCTGCCGGGACTTCCTGCAGGCTTTGAAAAAATGTTGCTGAGATCACCCTCAGTCTTTGGGCAGTTCGATCGAGAAGGTGGAACCGCTGACTTCATCCGAAACAAACCAGACTTTTCCGTCGAGCAGTTCAACCAGTGTTTTAACGATGGATAGCCCGAGGCCAGTGGAAAATTCGCTCTTCAACCCTTCGCGGCGCGCGCGGGTCCGCTTATCAAACAGGTGCGGCTGCAGCGCAAGGGGCACACCAATGCCGTTATCCTTTACATGGACCCGAAAAGTCTCCGGCGTTTCCTCCACAATAATGTCGATCTCACCGTTCTCCCTGGTAAATTTTATAGAATTGGATACCAGGTTATGAATGATCTGGAAGAACTTCACACTGTCTGTTGTAATGTTCAGCGTTTGAAGATCGGTGATCAGGCGGAAACGTTTGTCTTTGTTGGTGGCGATCAGCTTGTCTATCGTTACAATGATCCGGGCCAGTACATCAAAGCGCGTTTTCTTTACATAGATCTTTTCAGACTCCAGGTGTTCTTCTTTGAGGAAATCGTTAATGATATCAATGCACTGTTGGGTATTATCCTGTATATACTGCAGCTGTTTTTTGATCTCTTCCGCATTATCTCCTGTGTAGGTGCGTTGCATCCAGTGAAGGATGTTCCTGGACAGATGCAGCGGGCCTGAAAGATTGTGGCTCATCATGTCCAGCATGGTATCTTTCTTCGCGCCATAATTCACGATAAAATCTTCATGTTCCTTGTTTCGCGTGATATCTTTCAGGAAACCGGAGATCATTCCTGTTTCGCCGGACCGGTAAGAATTCAGGCAAAGATGTTTTACAGAAAGATCAGGGAACTGAAGGCGGAACTCCACTTCAAGATGCGATTGTTTAAGCAGGTCCTGGTAACAATGCAACAGGTATTTACTGTCTTCAGCATAAAAGAAAGGCACGATCAGCCGGGGATCTTCCATGAGTGCGGAGACCGTTAAGTTGAAGATCTCTGCAAACGGACCATTTACATAAGAAAAAGATTCTGTCTTTCCATCAAAAATAAAAACGCCTTCCCGGGAAAGTTCTCCGATCTGCGGAATTGTTTGTTGCCTGATCATGTTCCTAACGCTTTAAAAAACCCCTGGCGGAAGCAAAAGCGATAAGTTCGGCCGTGTTCTTTACGCGCGCCTTATCGACCATGTTCTTGCGGTGAGATTCCACTGTTTTTTCCGTTATAAAAAGCTCCTGAGCAATATTCTTGGTGGAGAAGCCTCTGGCGAGAAGGTCAAGTACATCTTTTTCGCGCTGCGAGAAAAAGTCTTTTTCTCCCCTCAGTGTATCTACAATACCTTCCAGGAATTCGTTAATATTTTTTAGTTTCTTGGAGGTTTCTTTACAAATATACTTCTTCCCGGAATGAACAGATTTAATGGCTTCGATTAATTCTTCATATCCTGCTTTCTTTGATACAAAACCCATTGCCCCATTATTCATGATCCGGGCCACACGATCGGCATCGTAATAAACAGAATGCGCAACGATCTTTATGGCGGGGTAGTTCTGATGAACATATTCGCAGACCCCAAAACCATCAAGTGATGATTGCTCTTCCATGCCATCGAGGTAGATATCGAGTAGTAATACGTCAATATCCGCGCCGGGCAATTTCTCGATCAGTTCCTCTCCCTTCCTTGCTTCCCCTACAACAACGATCCCGGGATCCTGTGACAGCAGAAACTTTATACCATCGCGCATGATCTTATAATCTTCTAAATGAAATACCTTGATCCTGTCGTCCATTAGCTAGTTATTTATCCGCGATAAAAATAGTGATAGCGATATGCTTTATGAAATACCAGACAGAAAATCAGGGATTTCCCTGATATAATTAGTCCCATAATGGTTCGTAATATTGATCTGCTGATGAACGAACTTACCAGAACTAATATCAGAACCGCGACGGACAGTTCAACTGTCTATAAATCGGCCTTTCAATCCGCATCAGCAGCAGGCCTGCCAGCGGTTGATCAGGTCAGGTTCGCATGTACCATCGTCGAGCTGTTTTTTCTGTCAAACTCCACTGAAGGAGAGCTGGTATTCAGGACAGGTCATAATCACCGCGGCCAACCCGTGCTCCAGGCCATATTGCAGCATACTGACCTGCTCTTCGAAATGATCCTGCCAGCAACGCCATCTCAGCAAACAATCAAAAGTTTCTTCCCTGTCTCCCCTGACGCTTCCCTTCAGCGCCGTTACGAATTACTCCAGAACCGCAGTCGCGATATGGAACAATTCTCTTTCGCGCTATCCCATGAATGCAAGAATTCGCTGACCAAATTGAAACTAGCGATCTCTCTACTCGAGCTGGACAATGATCCTGATACCGTGCAAAAGCATCTCCGGATCGCCCAGCGTTCTGCCGCCCAGTTAGAGGATAGCTTATCCGACCTGAACCATATCATCCGGATCAAACACAGCACGCCCCCTGCGGACCAGATCAGCCTGCCAAAAGTATTTTCCAAAGTGTACGAAGAACTGGAAGAAAGAATCCTGGCATCAGGCGCCAGCATTTCAACCGATTTCGGTGGTGTATCCGGTGTTATGTATGTAGAAGTTTACCTGCAAAGCATTTTACGCGTTCTGCTGACAAATGCGATCACGTACACTTATGCAAACAGGAGGCCAGAGATTGTGATCAAAGCCAAAAAACATCCCGCAGGTGTACAGATCATTTTCTCCGACAATGGCTTAGGAATAGATGTGGAACGGCATAAAAATTCTCTGTTTAAACCTTTCTCCCGTTTTTCTTCAAAGACCCGCGATAGTAAGGGACTCGGCCTTTATATCATCAAAAGCATGATCGAACGCAATGGGGGCAGCATCCATTTGAAAAGCGTCATCGATGAAGGAACAACGTTTGTGGTGGAATTGGTGGAGGGGTGAACGGGTTGGGGTGCAGGAGGTTGAAGATGTTTAGGAGGTTTCAGAAGTTTCAGTGGTTCCATGGGTTTCATAGGTTCCTTAAGTTGCAACCTCACTACTGGGTTACGGAAATAATTTCCAGTTTCATAGATAATTAAAAAGACTGGTACTAAGGTCAGTTTACCGCCCGCTTGCTTTGTATCTCATCTTCAAACTTGCGGAACTACTGAAACCTATGGAACCTGGGAAATCTCCCAAACCTCCCCACCCCCTCCAACGAAAAAACTAAACTTTTTAGTACCTTACACCTCAATGGCACAATTCGATCATCTTAAACACTTACTGGAAACGATCCGAAGTATGGGTTTCTGGGACAGGCTGTTTCGTTGGGGCAAGGTCAGGGATCTGCTTGTCAATGCAGACCGCGACCTGTATTCAAATGAAGCAATTGCAACAGAGCAGGAGAAGAAGCTGATTGTTCTCCAGCAGGGCAGTCAGTTGCAAAAACAGGAAAACCAGGCCCTTTCTGTAAGGAAGGATGAACTTTTATCGGAGGCAGCACATTGGAAAGAAAGCTTTTTCTCTTTACAACGCGAGTTAGAGCAGGTGAAACAGCAATATAATGGTTTGCTTGCCGTGGAAGAAATGCGGCAGCATGAACACAGCAGTGCGGTCCATTCCCTTATGCAAATTGAAACAAGGATCCGCAATGAACGACTATCCGAACTGGAGGTCCAGCAGCAGGCAGCGATCGATAAACTGCGCCTGTTGAAAGATAGCTGGAGCCAGCATGAGCAACGGGTAAGATCAGCGATCAGAATGATCTGCCAGCGACACACGATCGATTATATAGATAAGCCTCCATTCCGTGGAATTCCGGACAATACCGTGTCAATCTGTAACGAATTTGTGATCATCGACGCCAAAAGCCCGGCGGGCGAAGATCCGGGTAATTTCCCTTCTTATCTTAAAGACCAGGCGGAGAAAGCGATCAAATATGCCAGGCAACCGGGCGTAAGAGCAGACATTTATTTCGCGGTTCCATCTGCTTCACTCGATAGCTTAACGCAATTTGTACACAGGTTTGCAGATCATACCGTATATATCGTATCGATAGATACCATTGAGCCGATACTGCTTCATCTGCGGAAGATCGAAGAATATGAATTTGCGCAGGAACTGACGCCCGAAGATCGTAATACGATCTGCAGTTTGCTTGGCAGATTCGCTCATTTGTCGAAAAGAAGAATACAGGTGGATAGCTTTTTCGCCCGCCAGTTCATCCAGCTTGCATACAAAGCCGAGGCAGAGTTGCCGCCAGATATTCTCACAGCCGTGATAGAGTTTGAAAAATCAGAAAAATTGAATCCTCCACAGGAAAAACGCCACAAGGTGATCCCGCTTCCGGAAATAGAAAAAGACATTCACCAGGTTCGCCAGGAGGCGGAAAGCCGCGGGATCTGGATGCAGGAAGATGAACTTGGCGATAAATTGGGAGATCTTCCGTTATACCGCAATAACAACCCACAATAGAAAAGGTTTCAGCCGAAGCGTTGATGCAGAATGACGGGCATGGGAATTGTACAACTGATATCCGCATTTATCAATTTCAGTAAAGACGTCCTGTCAATACCTTTGATCACCTGCTGACAACATGTTACAATAAAGGTAAAAAACATGAACAAAGCTTCAGAACTGATACATGCAGGTCATTAAATCAACTAACTTTGCATCGCCGGCAACGGCGCTGGCAAATTAAAGATATTTGTATGCAGCATATTGTTATCATTGGTGGCGGATTTGCGGGCATTAATCTCGCGAAAAGTCTGGCCAACAACAAAGACTTCTCCGTTACTTTAGTAGACCGTAATAACTACAATTTCTTCCCTCCCCTGCTCTACCAGGTTGCGACCAGCTATCTCGAAACATCGAGTATCTGTTATCCATTCAGGCGTTTTTTACGTGGTAAAAAGAATGTAACCTTCCGTATGGGAGAATTCAAACAGCTCAAGCCCGCGGAAAATAAAGTAGTGTTGTCAAATGGCGAATTAAGTTATGATCACGTTGTTTTTGCTGTGGGCGCAGAAACGAATTTCTTCGGAATGGAGAACGTCAGGAATAATGCTTTGCCGATGAAAACGGTGAATGACGCTCTTGAGTTAAGAAATTACTTCCTTCAACGGATGGAGCAGGCCACAAGAACCAAAGATCCGGTGGAAAGAGATAAACTGCTCACGATCGTGATCGCGGGCGGCGGCCCTACCGGTGTAGAAATCTCCGGGGTGCTGGCTGAAATGAAAAAGAAGGTCATACCGAAAGATTACCCCGAGTTAAGTGGAAAAGGTTTTGAATCTCACATTTACCTTGTAGACGGTGGACCAAAATTGCTTGCTCCGATGAGCGAAAAATCCCAGGTAGATACATTGAACGCTCTTACCAGAATGGGCGTAGAAGTTAAACTGAATTCCCAGGTCAAAGATTACAAAGATGATATTGTAACCTTTGGAAACGGCGACACCGTGGCAACAAAAACCCTTGTATGGGCGGCAGGTGTTACGGGCTCAGTATTTGAAGGCATCCCTGCTGAATCTTATGGACGCGGACGCCGCCTGATCGTGGATGAACATAACCTGGTTACAGGATTCGCCAATGTTTATGCCATCGGAGATACCTGCCTGCAAACGACAGACAAACACTTCCCCAATGGACACCCGCAGGTAGCACAGGTCGCCATTCAACAGGGAAAACTGTTAGCTAAAAACTTTGCGGCATCGGCAAGTGGCAAACCTCAGAAAGCATTTTCCTATAATGACAAAGGCACAATGGCCATCATTGGCTGGAATAAAGCAGTAGCAGATATTCCAAAACCGAAATTACACTTCAAAGGCTTTATCGCCTGGCTGATGTGGCTGTTCATTCACCTGATATCACTGATCAACTACCGCAACAAGATCAGGACACTTTATAACTGGACAAGCGCTTATTTCACGAGAGACCAGACGCTGAGAATGATCGTTCGCCCGGATGGAGAACCTCCATTAAAAGCATAAGCGATAAACGCAGACGATCGATCTCCGATCGTCGATCACCAATAAGAGAAAAGAGAAGGTTTTGCTTTTAAACCCTTCTCTTTTCTTTTTCTGGTTGAAGTACCGTTTTACTGCACAGCACTTCGTAGTGCGTAGAAATACAATAAGCAACAATTCATTAACCCCCGTTTAACACGAATTCTTATTAAATTTCCAGCCTGAGCCGAAAGTGGCACCTTTTTTTCTCACTTTAGCCTTTAATCCATTTTTGTATGGACAGAAGATCATTCTTTACTTCAATAAAAAAAGAGAAAGCAATTGACTGGAATTATGCTGCTGATCTTGACGTAGTTAGCTCCGGCCTCGAACCTTTGAAGGGAAAGCTTTCCAATGATCAGCTTACGCATCTGCTCAAGCGGACAACGTTTGGTGCAAGCCCGGCGGATATTGCTCATTTCAAAGGGAAAAAATTAAAAAAAGTTGTACACGAGCTTATATATACAGAAGAAAAAGATCCGGCACCTCCTGTAAACAATTACAATGATCCCGATTCGAAGAAAGAGGACGAGAATTATTTCTTCGATGAAGAAATTCCTGCTGGACAAACCTGGGTCAACTCAATCACCTTTAACGGAAAAAATGGAGGGCGCAGAAAGAATTCTTTAAAGAACTGGTGGGTGGGGCTTATGCTCGATCAGCAACCTACACTCAGGGAGAAGATGGTTCTATTCTGGCATAATCATTTTGCTACACAATCAACGATCGTTGACAATGCACGTTATCTCTATCAGCATAACGTTATGCTCCGCCGTTATGCACTCGGCAATTTTAAAGTAATGGTCAAGGAAGTGACGATTGACCCTGCCATGCTTAAATACCTCAATGGATCAGTAAATACCAAAAAAGCTCCTGATGAAAATTATGGTCGTGAATTGCAGGAACTTTTCACGATCGGTAAAGGACCTGCATCCCGCTATACAGAAAACGACGTAAAAGCAGCTGCACGTATACTGACCGGGTACCGGTTTGATAATAAAACATACACCACCAAATTTGAAGCAAACCTGCACGATGAAGGTGACAAACAATTTTCAGCATTTTATAACAACACCATTATCAAAGGGAAAAAAGGCCCTGCAGGAGCCGAGGAAACTGACGATCTCCTGAATATGATATTTGCACAACAGGAAGTATCGCGGTTCATCTGCCGCAAATTGTACCGTTTCTTTGTATACCATAGTATTGATGCCGCGACAGAAAAAAATGTGATAGAACCGCTGGCCGCCATCTTCCGTAAGAACGATTATGAAATAAAACCCGTACTGGAAGCATTGCTGAGCAGCAAACATTTCTTTGATCCTGCCAACTTCAATGCCGTGATCAAAAGTCCGCTCGATTTTACCATCGGGCTTTGCCGGGAGTACAGGATCAGCTTTCCGGAAACAAAAAATTTCGTAGAACAGTACGGGGTCTGGGAGCATGTTAGGAATCAGGCTTCCGCTATGCAACAAAATATCGGTGACCCGCCGAACGTGGCTGGTTGGCAGGCTTATTACCAGGACCCTCAGTTCGATAAATTGTGGATCAGTTCCGACTCACTGCCCCGTCGCAATCAATACTCCGACCGGATGATCAATAATGGATTTGCCAAAAACGAAAGCAAGATTCTGATCGACACTATCGCATTTACCAAAACCCTGCCCACACCGGCGGATCCGGAAAAACTGATCAGTGATGCAATCAAGAGACTATATAACATGGATCTTGCCGATACAGAAAAAACATTCATCAAAAGCAATATCCTTCTTTCCGGACTTACCGGAATGCAGTCGAATCACTATTGGACAGATATCTGGAACGCATACCTGGCCAAACCGGATGATAAGAAAAATATCGACCAGGTTACCAAGCGATTGAAATCGCTTTATAAATATTTAATGAACAGGCCCGAATATCAGCTTTGCTGATCTAAGCCATTCAACTAAAACCCGGACAATGAAAAGAAGGGACTTTTTAAAACATACTTTACCTGCAATTGCGTTGCCGGCGATACTCGATGGCTGGTCATTGAATGCATTCGCACAATCGCCATTGATGCAAGGCGTCAGCGCCGCCGATGATAATGGCCGCGTACTGGTATTGGTACAGTTGAATGGCGGTAACGATGGATTGAATACTGTTATTCCCATTGATCTCTACGATGCGTATCATGCAGCGCGCACTAATATCGCCATCCCCCAGGAAAAGATATTGCGTTTGAACGGCTTTGATCAAACAGGTTTGAATCCGGCCATGACGCATATCCAGCAACTGTTCAACGAAGGAAAAGTTTCTATCGTACAGGCCGTAAGCTATCCCAATCCCAATTTCTCGCATTTCCGGGCGACGGATATCTGGCTGACAGGCTCTGATTCGGACAAAACACTTGATTCAGGTTGGGCGGGAAGATTTCTGAATAACGAATTTCCCGGCTTTCCTGCAGGGTATCCCAACAATAACATGACTGATCCGCTGGCGATCCAGGTAGGGGGAATTGTATCACCTGCACTCCAGGGACCTGTTACCAATATGGGAATGGCGATCACGAACCCTTCGAGTTTTTATGCGCTGCTGAACAATGTGAACACTTCGTCGCCGGTCTCTTCGCGCGCGGGTGATCAACTGGCATATATACGCGAGATGACGACAGTCACCGATAAATATGCTACTATCATAAAAAATGCGGCACAGAAAATAAAGACGCAGTCGTCGTTGTATCCAGCGCAGGGAAAAAATCCGTTGGCAGATCAGTTAAAGATCGTTGCCAGACTGATTGCCGGTGGATTAAAAACCAAAGTATATATGGTAAACATGGGCGGGTTTGACACGCATGCCCGTCAAACAGACACAAAAGATACAAGCATTGGCGCGCATGCTAAACTACTCGAACGGCTTTCTGAAGCGGTCAATGTTTTCATGGTTGATCTGCAGGAGCTGGGCGTGGCTGATCGCGTTTTAGGGATGACATTCTCCGAATTTGGCCGCCGGGTTAAATCAAATGCCAGTGGCGGTACCGATCACGGCGCAGCAGCTCCTGTTTTCCTGTTTGGAAACAGCGTTCAACCAGGTATAATTGGCACAAACCCCGCAATAACTGCAGCTGCAACGCCAAAAGATAATATAGCCATGCAGCATGATTTTCGTTCGCTTTATACCACCATCCTTAAAAATTGGTTTATGATCGACCAGTCAGCTTCGCAATCGGTCATGCTGAAAGACTTTGCTTCACTTGCCTTTATAAAAGGAATGAATACTTCAGCGACATAAAATCGCCGGCTATTAAAAAAATTAACGCTGACGGAATATCTGCCCTGAGGAAAGAAATGTTTCCGGTATTGCCGCCTCCAGTATATTTTATGAAACTGCAGTACGGTGCAAGTGCATACAAGACCTGTTTGTAGCTTACATCGAATTGTTAGATCCAGTAGAGTTTGGTTTCGTATTCCATTTTTACAAAACCGTTTTCGTTATGTGCAACAAATAACTGGATCAACCTGGAGATCATCGCATCGTAAGATTCATGACCAGGCAGCGGAATATAAGAAGATGAAAGCAGTTGCCCTTTCAGCGAATCAAAATCCAGCAGCTGAATATTTTCAAAGCAGTCAATATTTGTTGGGCGTGGAAAGAAGAAGTCTTTAATCTCATCTTCAGAAACCTTATCGAGTACCTGCGGTTCCATCGCAAATTCTTCTTTCAGTTTTTGGTATGAATCCATGAAGATGGAGCTTTTCATACGAAGATTCCAGGCAAGCACAATATGACCATCCGGCTTCAGTATCCTTGCAAATTCTTTCTTTGTTCTGTCAGGATCCATCCAGTGAAAAGCCTGTGCAACGGTGATCAGATCGACACTTTCGTGACGCAAACCAGTTTGTTCTGCACGATGTCTGCGGCTTGTAAATCCGGGATAAAGGCTAAGACGTTTATCGCCGGCGGCACGCATTTCCTCATTGGGCTCTATGCCGATCACATTATAACCTTGCTTCAATAAAATTTCGGCAAAAAGACCTGTACCGCAGCCTATGTCTACAATCCGGTGTTCTTTCTGCAGACCAAGTTTCTTCTCGAGAAACGAAACAATTCCGGCAGGATAAGACGGCCGGTATCTTACATAATTTTCAACCCTGTTTGAAAATCTCTTGGTGGGTTGCAGTGTGGACAGATCGCTAACCATGGAAGCTCGTGTTTGATCCGCAAAAATATTACTATTATAACTGCCGGGACTGATCTTCACGCAAAATTAATCGGATTGTGTCTCTTATTTTTCCACAGCGTGCGGCAGATCGTTCTACGGAATGACCGCTTTGTAATAGAATAGTAAAAAGCTACATCACCGGGAGACAATTGACGTTCCGTTAACACCAATGGCAACAGGGATGCATGCGCATTGAAATTAGCATGATGCTGGCTGTCAATATCTTCCGTGCATCACTCTATATATCCCCAGGCGCTTTCATAAGCGTTCAGTTTTTCAGCATACGTGATAAAATCTGCGTAAAACGGAAGCCGGGCCAGCGTACCGCTGTCGCCAATGATCACCAGTTTCTTTCTTGCGCGGGTCATGGCCACGTTCATCCTTCTGATATCTGAAAGGAAACCGATCCTGTTTTCGGTATTACTCCTGGTCATGCTGATGTAGACCATGTCCCTCTCCTGCCCCTGAAAACTGTCGATCGTATTCACGGCGATCTTATCACCGTATGCCAGCAGGTCGGGAGATTGCAGTAACAGCGATTTAAGTGTATCCACCTGTTGTTTATAAGGCGAAATGATAGCAATCGTTGGGAACTGCCCGGGTCCATAATGTGTTTCAAGCAACGGGATCATCTGCCTGAGATGAGTAAAGACAAATGCTGCTTCTTCAGGATTATAAGTGCTCGTGCCTTCCACTTTTTCTTCAAAGCCGCAACCGGCAGTATCAATGAAAACAAGTGGATTGTCAGATTCGAACAGCACATGATCGGCAACAGACTGGTGTGCTGACAAGCGGCTCTGATAAAAGACCGAAGATGGATAGCCCATAATCGCGGTGTTCATCCTGTATTGCTCTTCCAGCAGGGCTACTGCATCCGGATGAAGCTGCACATTTTTCTCCATCAGCGTACGGCTCAAACCATCTTTTGCCGCCTGCTCAGACTTTACCGTCGGCGCAAGTTGATGATGATCACCTGCCATTACGAGCTTTTTGGCTTTTAAGACGGGGATCCAGCAGGCTGGCTCCAAAGCCTGTCCGGCTTCATCGATCACAACGGTATGGAAACGGCGATCACGGATCGTGTAATGATTGGCGCCAACCAGGGTAGCCGTGATAACCTGTGCCCTCGACAGCAGATCGTTCAAAATATACTGCTCGGTATTACCAGCTTCTTTAAGAATATTTCTGGCCTCTTCGAACAGGCTCTTGCGTTGATCACGCTCTGCTTTTCCAAAATTGCGCTTGTACTTATAGGCCATTTCGCGAAATTCATCCGCCCTTTTTTTCAATTTCTTTACCTGTTTCATCTGACTGTGTTCAGCGGTCTGGTGATCAACAGTGAGGGAGAACAGTTTTTCCGAAACACGCGCCGGGTTGCCGACTCGAATAACGGTCATCCCGCTGTCAGCCAACTTTTCACTTAACAGATCAACCGCCGCATTACTGGGCGCAACCACCAGCAGTTGTTGCTTATCCTTTGCATATAATGCCTTGATCGCTTCAACCAGCGTGGTGGTTTTACCGGTACCGGGGGGGCCATGAACGATTGCCAGCTCGTTTGCCGCAAGGATCTTTTGCACAGCGCGGGTTTGCGAAGGATTTAGCCGGCCGGGATCGATTGAGGGCTGGCCCTCATAAAAGGTCGGCTGCTTGTCACCTGTAAGCACACGGATAAGTAAGTCATCTTCCCGCTTGTCCAGGCGCCTGCCTGCTTCGCGGATAGCTGATTTCATCTCATCGTAACTATTATCATCAAAGAGGAGATTTACACCAAGCTGGCCATCCCTCGACCAGTCAGGTAATTCATCCGTGCGTAGCGAGATCTTCATCTTGTTACCACCCTGGTATGCAACCACTCCTTCTACCCGGTATTCCTTTGGATCCCGGTTAGAAAAAAGTTCAACCGAAGCGCCGAAGCGGAAAAGATGCGCCACTTCGAAATTATTGGTACGTTCCAGCTCAACGGTCAGATAATCTCCTGCACCCATCTCTGTATCGCGGATCACGATCGGATACCAGGTAAGACCGTTTGCCCGTCTTGCCCCTAATGAACTGGATTCCGTTAATTGCCTGTAAGCCAACCTGTCTGCCTGCTCCTCCGTGCGTAATAGATCCGAAAGCTGTTTGAAATAGTCCATACTGCAAAGGTAGCAATTGCTGCTGATGGCCGATGAGCATCGCAATTGAGCATTTGCCATAGGTCTAGGTGTTTCCCCGTAAAACTTCTTCCCCTGCTCCATTTGGCGATATTATTGCAGAATGACACTGTAATTTTCACATGTATATGCAAAGTGCCACTACTTCGATGCAAAAAAATCTCGCAGAGTTGTTAATAGATTCCAGCGTTGACCGGGTGTTCGCCATTGACACTGATTGGAGGGTTATTGCGTGGAATAATGCGACTGCCGACCAAACAGGCATTACAAAAATGACGGCGATGAATCAGTTGATCATGGATCTGATGCCGCAACTTTCCAAGGACAGGGAAACAATGAATGCGATCATCCAGGCATTTAATGGATGGAAAAGTTTTTTGCCTGCGCAGCGGAATATCTTCAACAGGCATCACCATGAAAATCACTTTCTTCCGCTCAAAAATAATGAGGGCGCTGTTGTGGGTATAATGAATGTGATGCATGATGTTTCTCATCGTATCAAAGCAGAACAACAACTTCAGCGTTTAAATGATGAACTGGAGATCAAATACCGGCAACTGAAACGTGTATCGAATGATCTCTCCACCTTTACAGGAATTACAGGTACAAACCTGAAAGAACCGGTGAAGATGATCTATACGGGTTTGGAACAACTGGCACGCACTGATGGCCATGCTCTATCCAACAACAGTAAAGCGAAACTGAGGAAAATGCAATCTTCGCTTAATCGGATCAATCTTTTGCTGGATGACATACTTTCCCTTTCGGAAATAAATATCATACTCGAAAAAACGGAGGAAGTAGACCTGAACGAAGTACTTCAGTCAGCCCTGGAAGACTCTAAGCTCGGAGCAAAGATCAAAGAAAAAGATGCAGTGATAGAAGCACATGAACTGCCCGTCATCCACGGAAACAAGGAGATGCTGGGTTACCTTTTCTTTCACATGCTTGATAATGCGATCAAATTTCAGGCACCCGACAAAACGCCGGCTGTTCGAATAGAAACAGACATTATCGAAGCAGGGAATGCAATCAAACACCCGATACCTAAAAAACTTTTTCGCATATCGTTTATAGACAATGGTATTGGCTTTAGCGAGGAACAAAGTCAGCGCATCTTTCACATGTTCGACAAACTTCATCCAGATCGCTTCCGAGGGTCAGGCATTGGCCTGGCGATCTGCGAGAAGGTTATGGATGCACACAACGGTTTCATCAAAGTGAGTAGTAAAGAGGGCGAAGGAAGTCGCTTCGAATGCTATTTTAACCGCGATTGATTCGCTTGTTAAATTTCACTCCTACCATACGACAGACATCGAACTGCCGCTTTAGTTGAAAAAATATACTTTCAAATAAAGCGGCAGTTCCGTTTGGCAGATTCCTGTTGCGAAAATTCCTGCTAATTAGCACTCCATTCGCGTTCGAATGCTTTGGCAATGGTCGTTTTCAGCTCCACAATATTTTCCGGTATTCCAGTAATAGAAAAATCGAGTTTGCCATTTTCTTCCTTGAGAAGATGATGGCCATAGAGCAATACTTCCAACTCACCGTTCATGATCGTGATACGATACTCTTTACGATCTTCTTTTTGTTTCACCACACGGATCAATGCCTCGTATTGAGATTCCCGATAGTTAAAGGTTATAGAGAACATGTTTGTTCGATTAAAATCATCTTAGAAAAATAGAGTACGGATTAAAATAGTTTCAACCTGCGTTATCCAAAATATCTGCCGGTTTCGGCAATATGCGGATAATTCTAAAAGACCACGCTGCTATTGTCTTTGGAGACATTACTGCGACTAATGAGCAATATATAAGTTGTGGACAGCGGAAAAGAATTACACATTAAGGGGAATAAACACCAGTTTCAGCTGCTTGCATTGACCATGAAAATTTCCGTCTTGAAGAATCAGGGAAAACCCTGACATGCGTTCGAGGTTCAAATGCCGTGCATTTCTTTAACGTGATCATTAACAGCATGGTCTATTGCAACAATAGTTGTATTTTGCTGAATGCTTGAAAGTTTTCTTCTCTACGGCGCAAATGGATATACCGGGGAATTGATCGCCCGTTTTGCTGCTCAATACCAACTTAAACCGATCCTCGCTGGTCGCCGGAAAGAAGCAATAGAACCGCTGGCTCAACAACTGGGCCTTCCATTCAGGATCTTCGACCTCGATGACCAGCAGGCTTTGCTCGATTCACTGAAAGAAGTAAGGCTGATCGTGCATTGTGCAGGGCCGTATGATCATACAGCAGAACCCGTCATCAATGCCTGCCTGCAAACCGGCACACATTACATAGACCTCAACGGTGATCTTGATGTGTTTGAAAAGATCAAAGGTTATGACGCAGTAGCAAAAGAAAAAAATATCATGCTGCTGCCTGGTGCCGGATTTGATGTTGTTCCAACGGATTGCCTCGCACTCTGGCTGAAGAAAAAACTACCGGACGCCACTCATCTTGACATTGCATTTGCCATTCCCGGCAGCAAACTTTCACGCGGTACTTCGCTAACTACCGTACTAAAACTGGGAGAGCCTGGCGCTGTGCGGAAGAACGGTATCATCACACCCGAGCCGGTGGGCAAAACAGGCAAGACAGTTCCATTTCGCACAGCCGATGGGAAAACGAAAAATATTTTCGTCATGAGTATTCCCTGGGGTGATGTTTCCACCGCTTATTTTTCAACAGGTATCCCCAATATCACCAGCTATACAGGAATTCCAAAGGTCGCCTGGTTCCTCAACAAGGGACAGGTGCTGTTCAATTGGCTACTCCGTACTTCTTTTATACGAAATCTGATCCGGGTAATGATCAATAAACAGTCACCCGGACCAGATGATGCGATGCGTGCAAAGTCGGTAAGCCTGATCCGCGCGCAGGTTCGCAATGCAAATGGGAAAACGGTCACGGCAGTGATGCAAACCCCGGAGGCATACGAGCTCACGGCTGCAAGTATGTTGCTCGTATCGCAGAAGATATTAAAAGGAAATTTTAAACCGGGATATCAGACGCCGGCAACAGCCTATGGAGAAGACCTGGTAATGGAACTGAAAGGCGTGTACCGCTCGGAGCTGTCAAACTGACCAGCACCCGGGTATTCCGGCTGGGAATGTTGTTTTGTTTATCCTTCCGCAAAGGCTGACTTCGCAAGGTGTATTGCGTTAGTATTACAATTCACGGATATACTCTGTTAACGTCTTCGGCTTTCTTCCCAATAAACCTGCAAGATCATCACTTGTCAGTGCAAACTCATCTGCGCTGATACTGTTAGCCATGCTGATATAAAAATCTATCCCATCATCATCCATTCCTGCGGTAACGAGTGCTTCAGCGAAAGCCTCATCGGTAATATCGATATACTGACCCGGTAATTTCTTTTCGGATTGCAAGAGGGCAGCGATCCTGTCAAATCCTGCCGCCTCCGGACCCGTGATATGAAATATTTCGTTACCGGTTCGCTTGCGTAAAAGTTCGCCTGCGAGTGCTTCTGCAATATCGATCCGGGAAACATAGCTGATCCTGCCCGTTCCTGCCGGATAATAGATCTTTCCGTCCGCCAGCGCATTTCCAATAAAGAGCGGGATGGTCTCCAGATACATGCTATTCCGGAAAAAACTGTATTGCAGACCAGCATCCGCGATCGCATTTTCGGTAGCCCCACAGGTAACTGCCGCACGAAACTGTTTTCCTTTCCCCGAATTCAACGTGCTGACGTATACAATGCGTTGAACATCGCTATTGACTGCTGCCGTTACTACATTCTTTTCCTGCCGGTCGGCCTGGTCCCCGTAAACTGCAGACGATACCTGCATGATCGTATCACATCCTTTGAACGCGGTTTCCATTGCCACTGGATCTTCATAATCTCCCTGACGTATCTGTATACCGCTGTCGGAGAACTCCTGCATTTTTGCAGGATCTCTCACCACGGCAACAATATCAGAAGGATTGGCAGCTTTGAGCAGAAAAAAAAGCGTGGCTTTTCCCAGGTTTCCGCTTGCTCCGGTAATTGCTATCATAGTTTTTTTATTTTGATAACACAAAACTAAACCGGAGTGAAGCGGAGAAACAGGACTAATCCGGCATGCGGATAAGAAAACCGGTGAATGAACGATTAGACCGGTGGAAGGAGAAGTCCACCGGCCATCGGTAAAGGTTTACGGCGATGGATCATCGGCCTTAAGAGAACAAATTTCAAAAATGATACCTGCCCTTTGCGGTTCAAGTACTTCTGTACTTATGACTATTCCGGCAGGGAACTGCTCGAGGAAGTAGGTTGCAGTCACGAAAGTTCCGCAAAGGACCAGGAATATAATACCGTGGAATGAAACGGTTTATTATCAATGACCATCTTTGTTATTACAGGAAGATGGTCACTTAGTTTCGATTTCCTGTTTGCTCAGGATATACACCGGCCCCGTACTGCCGGAAACGATCTTCGAGGCTGCATTTTTATTGAACATGACATGATCGATCCGCCATCTTGGATAAAAGGCGCAAAGCTTATCCTTTCGAAAAGAAAATCCTGTTCAAGACTTCCATGGTTTTATGCGGGGTTTTGATTGAAGGCTATATGAAACTGTGTGCCATTCTGCAACTCACTTCTGACATCGATGGCTGCATTGTGCGACTGGATGATAGAGTAAGATACAGACAGGCCCAGTCCTACCCCATTTTTCTTCAACGTAAAAAATGGCTCGAATAATCTTGATAGATGTTCCTGAGGAATACCTGCACCATTATCACTGATCAGTACCGATGCATGATCGCCGCTTCCGTTGATCGTAACAGATAATTCACCTTTGCCCGACTCCATTGCTTCGACAGCGTTGATCAGGATATTGGTAAATGCGATCACCAGCTTTGCTTTATTAGCAGGGATCACTACAGATTCATCGGGATATTTTTTGTTGAGATAGATCTTTTGCAGATTCATCCTGTCTGTGATCATTTGGATACTTTCATCAAGAATCTCCTGCAAACTATGTGGTTGGAACGTCAGT
Organism: Chitinophagaceae bacterium; assembly: GCA_040509495.1. Classification (GTDB taxonomy): domain Bacteria; phylum Bacteroidota; class Bacteroidia; order Chitinophagales; family Chitinophagaceae; genus Terrimonas_A. The sequence continues at coordinate 19,672 of JBEVKW010000151.1, forward strand.
TCGAGAGGTTTGGTCAGATCCAGCAGCTCGGTAATAATATGATTGATCCTTGTGCAATTCCTTTTCATGATCTCGACGAGCGACATCTTCTCCTCCTCACTGTCAAGTGGCATGGAGAAATGCTCGATCGATAAACTGATATTGTTCAATGGATTTCTGATCTCATGTGCAAGCGTACGCATCAGCCGTTCATTCATCGCCAGCTTATGTGCCTGCAGGTTGGCCAGCTCTGCTTTTTTAATCCCGGATATATCGTGTAGTATTCCGTGAACAACCGGTTTATCTTCATTATCTTTCGAAAACGCAAGAGAAAGCAAACAAGCTTTCTTTTCTTTTTCAGCGTCCTCCATTTCTATCTCGAGGTCATGAAAATTTCTTTTCCGTGACGATAGTTCCTGCACCCGCGTTCTGATGGATTCATTTTTAATGAAGTCCAGCAAATTAATCCCTGTAAGATCACTAACTCCCAACTTGAATAAACCGGTAGCAGCGTGATTGACTTCACGGAGATCCAGCCGTTCATCCGCTATAAAGACAGCGTCCTTGGAGGTTTCAAAAAGATTGCGGTATTTGTTTTCGCGCGCTTTTAGTTCCTTGAGATCGCCAGCGCGAACAAGCGAGTAGCGAATGCACCGCTCTATTTTTTCGGTTGTCAGTTCGGATTTGACCAGGTAATCCGTAGCGCCGCTTTCCACAGCTTTAATATCGATCACCTTGTTACCTTTTCCTGTCAGGATCACGAATGGATCATCAAACCCTTCAGCCTGCGCAGCTTTCAGCAGATCAAGGCCCGTATGATTTCCCAAACGGTAATCCACGAAATAAATATCGCCTGACCTTTGACGGATGATCTCCATCGCCGAGTTGTAATCATTACACCACTCAATAACAAAACGGCCTCCTTCAATCGCCTTAATATAATCAGAGATGATTAAAAAATCATCTTCGTCGTCATCAACAATAACAATCCTGAATTCTCGAGTACTAAGCATTAGTTAAGGCTTTGAGGTAAAAATAAGATAAATCGCGCTCCTTCTTTTTCAGTCGCCTCGGCGTATATGATCCCCTGATGATTTTCTACAATTCTTTTACAAATGGCCAGGCCCAGACCACTACCCGGGTACGCAGATTTTCCATGCAGTCTCACAAACGGGTTGAAGATCTTTGCCGCATCCTGCTGATCAAAACCTATTCCATCATCCAGGACAGTGATCTTATAAAATTTAATGCCATTCTGCAATGAATGCAATTTTACTTCTTCCATAGAAACTTCTTCCGCCGAAACCTGGATAAACACTTGTTCATTTTGGGAGAAGACGACAGCATTTTCCAGCAGATTGACGAAAAGCATCCGGATCGACAATGTATCGCATTTAATTGACGGAAGGGAATTTATCTCCAGCGTAATGTTTTTTCCCACGTGGTTCCTGCGGCTTTCTGCAATAATTTCCCTGACCAGTTCTGAAAGATTTATCTCAGCGGTTGGCCCTTCGATATTAACGCTCGCAAGCCTGGTAAGTCCATCGATCATTGCCCGCATATCCCTGATATTCGCTTCTATCCGCGGTACGAATACAGCTCCTTCACTGGACGGGTCGATCTTCGCCGTGAGCCTTTCGATCAGCACAGCCAGCTTCCGGAGCGGGGCATCGAGATCGTGGGATGCAAGATGGATCAGCTCTTCAAACTGGTTGTCTCCGGCAGTTTCAGGTCGTTGGGAAACAGGAGTCACTTCGCAAAAAAGGAGTGCGTCAAACCCGCTACCAGCATGAATTTCGGCGGATCTTACGGTGCAATTGTATTCCTTCCCGCCATCTTCGGTAAATGTAAAACTATGCTTGCTGTTCGCGGGAAGTTGCAAGGCTTCAGCCCATCCGGAATGGTGAAACAACGCAGGTTGCCTGCCTTCAACCACTACACCAAAATATTTTTTCATGGACATATTGGTATACAATATATCTTTCTGTGGTCTGTTATAACAAAAGAAAAGCTGTTGTGGTCTGTCGGTTGTTGTTTGGTTTCCGGGAAGCATTAATTTTATCCTTAAATTCTGGTGATGCTAAAATTAAAAGTTTTATTTGTTGATGATGAAATGGATTTCTGTCTATTGATGAAGAATTTTTTTACGAAGAAGAATTACGATGTCTTTTTAGCATATACCCTCAAAGATGGATTGGATCAATTGCAGGAGGTAAGGCCGGATATATTATTCCTTGACAATAATCTTCCCGATGGAAAAGGATGGGAACAGGTAGATAATATTGTAGAAAAAAATCCACACTTACGACTTTATCTTGCCAGTGCTCATTATAAAGGAGAAGAGATCTTTACTGAATATCCGCAGGTAACGGTTTGGGAGAAACCATTATCGATGACGCTTCTTCATGCGTCTTTCTGATCCTGCTTTAACAGTTTTCGCAGAAGGAAAGCATCTGACGGACCGTATCTTTATAATCTCTCACATTCACCGGTTTGATAAGATAGTCTGCAGCCCCGAGCTCGAGGCAACGGTTCTTATATGTGTCAGACCCGGAAGTACTCCATATTACCTTGGGAATCTGCGCAAAACGTGCCTGCTTCTTTAATTCGGTCAGGATCTCCGCACCATTCAGTTCCGGCATGTTATAATCCAGAACCAGCAAGCATGGTAATTCATGATCGGGTAACGATTCCAGTGTATTGATCAGCGATCTTCCTTTATCTATAAATAAAAGAGAATAGGAGTTGTCTATGGTTGCGAATATTTCTCTCAGCAGATCGATGTCATCGATATCATCCTCTCCGAAAATGATCGATCGGTTGTTGATTCCAGTTTTTATTGGCACAGTTTTTAATGCTTCTTAAGGTTCGCGAAAGTTAAGATTTATTTAAGTCCCATTACACCCACTCTCCAATTTTATTTGTCGCTATAAACTCCATAACCGAAATAAACCCGGATGAAGAAAAAACCAAACTCACTGCCTACGGCCGTACCGGTAGGTTTTGCCAATGAAAAATCTACAAACGGAAACGGCTCCACAAAGAAACCCAAAGAAAAAAAAGTTACAGAAGCTGATCAGCTTTCATCGACAGATGAACTGGACGAACGCCTGTTATTAAAAATACTGGCGGAAGTTCGATCAGGTAACTTCAGTGTGCGCATGCCGATCGACCAGGTAGGTATGTCGGGAAAGATCTGCGATACATTGAACGAGATCATTTCTCTTAACGAAACGCTGGTGGAAGAGCTGACGATCGCAAGAAATACGATCGGAAAGCAAGGTCATTTGAACCACCGGGTAGAACTACCCCGGTCTGCACGCGGGTCATGGGCCACGAGCGTGTCCGCTATCAATACGCTGATCTCCGATCTGGTTCACCCCACGATTGAGATCGCTCACGTGATCAGCTCTGTGGCAAAAGGAAACCTGTCGCAGGAAATGCCGTTAAAGATCGGTGATCACGTTCTGCAGGGAGAGTTTGCCAAGATCGCTGCAGAAGTAAATGACATGGTGAAACAGCTGAACCTCTTCTCCATGGAAGTAACGCGTGTGGCACGTGAAGTAGGTTCCGAAGGGAAACTCGGCGGACAGGCAAAAGTAAAAGGTGTGGCAGGTGTATGGAAAGACTTAACTGACTCTGTAAACCAGATGGCCGGTAACCTTACCGCGCAGGTGCGTAATATCGCCGAGGTAACAACAGCCGTGGCGAAAGGTGATCTCCGGAAAAAGATCACGGTGGACGTACAGGGTGAGATCCTTGAATTGAAAAACACCATCAATACAATGGTGGATCAGCTCAACTCTTTCTCTTCCGAAGTAACCCGCGTAGCACGTGAAGTGGGTACAGATGGTAAACTCGGCGGTCAGGCCGAAGTAAAAGGTGTGGCAGGTACCTGGAAGGATCTAACGGACTCAGTAAACCAAATGGCATCCAACCTTACCGGACAGGTGCGCAACATCGCCGAAGTAACAACGGCGGTAGCGCGGGGTGACCTTTCAAGAAAGATCACCGTGGATGTGAAAGGTGAGATCCTCGAATTAAAGAATACGATCAATACGATGGTGGACCAGCTCAACTCCTTCTCCGCGGAAGTAACGCGTGTGGCAAGGGAAGTTGGTTCCGAAGGAAAACTCGGCGGACAGGCAACAGTAAAAGGGATCGGCGGTGTATGGAAAGATCTTACTGACTCCGTGAACCAGATGGGTTCTAACCTTACTGCCCAGGTGCGGAACATTGCAGAAGTAACCACCGCAGTAGCAAAAGGTGACCTTTCCAGAAAAATTACGGTGGATGTAAAAGGCGAGATCCTTGAACTAAAGAACACCATCAATACGATGGTGGATCAGCTCAACTCATTCGCATCCGAAGTAACACGTGTGGCGCTTGAAGTAGGTACCGAAGGTAAACTGGGCGGACAGGCAAAAGTGCAGGATGTGGGTGGTACATGGAAAGATCTGACCGAATCGGTGAATCAGATGGCCTCCAACCTTACCGCACAAGTACGTAATATCGCTGATGTAACAACGGCCGTTGCAACGGGTGACCTTTCCAAAAAAATTACCGTGAATGTGGCCGGTGAGATCCTTGAGTTGAAGAATACCATCAATACGATGGTGGATCAGCTCAACTCATTCGCATCCGAAGTAACGCGGGTGGCATTGGAAGTAGGTACCGAAGGTAAACTCGGCGGACAGGCGAAAGTACAGGGTGTGGGCGGTACATGGAAAGATCTGACGGATTCCGTAAACCAGATGGGATCCAATCTGACCGCGCAGGTGCGTAACATCGCCGAAGTAACCACTGCCGTGGCCAAAGGTGACCTCTCCCGTAAGATCACCGTGGATGTAAAAGGTGAGATCCTTGAATTGAAGAATACCATCAATACGATGGTGGATCAGCTCAACTCATTCGGCTCGGAAGTATTCCGTGTGGCGCGTGAGGTAGGTTCTGAAGGACAACTCGGCGGTCAGGCGGATGTACCCGGTGTGGAAGGTCTTTGGAAAGACCTGACCGACTCCGTAAATAAAATGGCATCGAACCTTACTTCCCAGGTACGGAATATCGCCGAAGTAACCACTGCCGTGGCAAACGGTGACCTTTCGCGGAAGATCGAAGTGGATGTAAAAGGTGAGATCCTTGAATTAAAGAATACGATCAATACGATGGTGGAACAGCTTCGCGGTTTCGCATCGGAAGTAACGCGCGTGGCGCGTGAAGTAGGTACGGAAGGTAAATTGGGTGGACAGGCCAACGTGCCCGGTGTGGCTGGTACATGGAAGGATTTAACAGACTCCGTGAACCAGATGGCATCGAACCTTACCAACCAGGTGCGTAATATCGCTGAAGTGGCGATCGCCGTGGCAAATGGAGATATGTCGAGAAAGATCACGGTGGACGTACGCGGTGAGATCCTTCAATTGAAAGAAACGCTGAACACGATGGTGGATCAGCTTCGTGCATTCGCATCGGAAGTAACGCGGGTGGCGCGTGAGGTGGGTACAGACGGTAAACTCGGCGGTCAGGCATTCGTACCAGGCGTTGCCGGTACATGGAAAGATCTGACCGATTCCGTAAACCAGATGACCGGTAACCTGACCGACCAGGTGCGTAATATCGCCGAAGTAACAAAAGCGGTAGCATCGGGTGACCTTACCAAGAAAGTAACTATCGACGTTAAAGGTGAGATCTTCGACCTGAAGAATACCATCAACACGATGGTGGATCAGCTGAACTCCTTCGCATCGGAGGTAACGCGTGTGGCACTCGAAGTAGGTACCGAAGGAAAGCTCGGTGGACAGGCATTTGTGCCGGGTGTGGCGGGTACATGGAAAGATTTGACGGACTCGGTGAACCAGATGGCGGGTAACCTTACTGACCAGGTACGTAACATCGCCGGGGTAACGACCGCCGTGGCGAACGGTGACTTGTCCAAGAAAATTACGGTGGACGTGCGCGGGGAAATGCTCGAGTTGAAGAACACGATCAACACGATGGTGGAGCAGCTCAACTCCTTCGCCTTCGAAGTAACGCGTGTTGCGCGCGAAGTGGGTACGGAAGGAAAACTCGGAGGGCAAGCTGAAGTAAAAGGTGTCGCGGGTACGTGGAAAGATTTGACCGACTCCGTAAACATGATGGCGTCGAACCTCACATCACAGGTGCGCGGTATCGCCAAAGTAGTAACATCTGTTGCGACCGGTAACCTCCGTCAAAAATTGTCCATCAATGCTAAAGGCGAGGTGGCGCAATTGACAGATACGATCAATGAAATGATTGAAACGCTTGCGGTATTCGCCGACCAGGTGACGACCGTAG
>JBEVKW010000152.1:0-11502 GCA_040509495.1 Chitinophagaceae bacterium
CGAAGTAACCAAAGCGGTGGCCAGCGGTGACTTGTCAAAAACAGTACAGATCGACGTTAAAGGAGAGATCCTTGACTTGAAAAATACCATCAATACCATGGTGGAGCAGCTCAACTCATTTGCATTTGAAGTAACACGTGTGGCTCGTGAAGTTGGTACTGATGGTAAACTTGGAGGACAAGCTGAAGTAAGAGGTGTAGGTGGTACATGGAAAGATTTGACCGACTCTGTGAACATGATGGCCTCCAACCTTACCAACCAGGTGCGCGGTATCGCCAAAGTAGTAACCGCCGTGGCAACCGGTAACCTGACTGCGCAGGTACGTAACATCGCCGAAGTGGCCATTGCGGTAGCAAATGGTGATATGTCGAGAAAGATCACGGTGGACGTACGCGGTGAGATCCTTCAATTGAAAGAAACGCTGAACACGATGGTGGATCAGCTTCGTGCATTTGCATCGGAAGTAACGCGTGTGGCACGCGAGGTAGGTAGTGAAGGTAAATTGGGTGGACAGGCATTTGTACCCGGTGTAGCAGGTACCTGGAAAGATCTGACGGACTCTGTAAACCAGATGACGGGTAACCTTACATCGCAGGTGCGGAATATCGCCGAGGTAACCAAAGCGGTGGCCTCCGGTGACCTGAACAAGAAAGTAACGATCGACGTAAAGGGTGAGATCTTCGACCTGAAGAATACCATCAACACGATGGTGGATCAGCTGAACTCCTTCGCCTATGAAGTGACGCGTGTGGCGCGTGAAGTAGGTACCGATGGTAAACTCGGTGGCCAGGCAGAGGTACAGGGTGTGGCAGGTACGTGGAAGGATCTGACCGACTCTGTGAACATGATGGCCTCCAACCTTACCAACCAGGTACGTGGTATCGCGAAAGTTGTAACAGCGGTGGCAACCGGTAACCTGAAACAAAAACTGTCGATCGTATCCCGTGGTGAGGTAGCTCAACTGATCGATACGATCAACGAAATGATCGATACGCTGGCGGTGTTTGCCGACCAGGTAACGACTGTTGCCCGTGAGGTGGGTGTTGAAGGAAGACTTGGTGGCCAGGCCAACGTTCCCGGCGCATCCGGTATCTGGAAGAACCTCACGGAAAACGTGAACCAGCTGGCAGAAAACCTTACCACGCAGGTTCGTTCTATCTCCGAGGTGGCCTCTGCGGTAACCAAGGGTGACCTTACACAGATGATCCTTGTACAGGCGAAGGGTGAGGTGGAAGAATTGAAAGATACCATCAACCAGATGATCGCTAACCTGAAACAAACCACTCTTCGAAACCAGGAACAGGACTGGTTGAAATCTAACCTGGCGAAGTTTACGCAGATGCTGCAAGGTCAGAAAGATCTCAACACAGTAACCAGGAGAATCCTTTCCGAACTTGCGCAGGTGGTGAACGCACAGAAAGGTATGTTCTATATCCTTTCACAAAATGAAGCCACCAAAAATCAATCGCTCAAACTATTCGCGGCCTACGCATTCGGTGAAGAAGTTGAATCATCACGTGAATTCGCTCTGGGTGAAGGATTGGTTGGTCAGGTGGCCCTCGAAAAAGAAAGGATCCTTCTCACCAATATTCCTAAGAACTATATCAAGATCGGTTCAGGATTAGGCAAGGCCTCTCCTGTCAACCTGATCGTTCTTCCGGTATTGTTTGAAAAAGAGATCAAGGCGGTAATCGAACTGGCTTCATTCGATCCGTTCAGTGAAACGCACCTTGACTTCTTAAGCCAGCTTACCGAAAGTATCGGTATCGTACTGAATACGATCGAAGCGAACACACGTACAGAAAGCCTGTTGGAGCAATCGCAATCGCTGACGGATGAGTTGAGAAGAACAAACGAAGAGTTGCAGGACAAAGCCCACCTTCTGGCAAAACAAAAAGAAGAAGTGGAAACGAAGAACAAGGAAGTGGAAGAAGCGAGATTGTCGCTCGAAGAAAAAGCGGAACAGCTTCAGCTTACTTCTAAATATAAATCGGAGTTCCTGGCGAACATGTCACATGAGCTGCGAACCCCGTTGAACTCATTACTGATCCTGGCACAGCAGCTCTACGAGAACCATGAAGGGAATCTTTCCGACAAACAGGTCAGCTATGCGAAAACCATTCACAGTTGTGGTGATGACCTGATCCAGCTGATCAATGATATCCTTGACCTTTCTAAAATTGAATCAGGGTATATCTCTACCGACTTCACGCAACTCGCCTTCCGTGACGTGGCGAATTTTGTGGAAACAACGTTCAAGCATATTTCTGAAAATAAGAATCTCCGGTTCAAGATCGAGCTGGACGAGCAATTGCCCGCCAGTCTGGAAACGGATGCACAAAGGCTTAACCAGATCCTCAAAAACCTTCTCTCGAATGCATTCAAGTTTACGGAGAAAGGTGAAGTACGGTTCCGTATCTACGAATCTGAACGTGGATGGCGTCTTAGCAATCCCAACCTGGACAATGCGCGGAAAGTGGTTGCGTTCGAGATCCAGGATACGGGAATCGGGATCAGCAAAGACAAACAGAATATCGTATTCGAAGCATTCCAGCAGGCAGAAGGTTCAACCAGCCGTAAATACGGAGGTACCGGTCTCGGACTTTCTATTAGCCGCGGCCTGGCCGATCTGCTTGGCGGGTCGATCGAACTGATCAGCGAAGCTGGTCATGGAAGTACATTCACACTCTTCCTGCCCGTAGATTATAATCCGGCGATAATCGCAAAACGTGAAAAACCAAGTAGCCTCCTACAGGTCAGCGAATACAAACTTACTGAAGGCAATACTGTAGAAAATACCTTACAGTCAGTGCCTACCATCAAGGTGAATGAAACGAAGGATCTTGATGCCATGAATGAGATCATCAATGATACAGGTGATGACAGAAATAATATCAATACAGGAGACCGTGTAGTGCTTGTGATCGAAGATGACCTTAGATTTGGAAAGATCATGATCGAGAAAGCACATGAAATGAATCTTAAAGCTGTTATCGCAACAAGCTTCGGTCAGGTATTTGACCTCGTCAACAAGTACAATCCTGTTGCAATCACATTAGACGTGAAACTCCCTGATGCAAGCGGATGGCGTATTCTTGATCTCTTCAAAAATGATATCTCCCTTCGCCATATACCCGTACACCTGATCTCTGGTGAAGAGAACCGTTTACTCGCAATGCATCGGGGCGCAAAAAGCTTTCATCTGAAACCACTGAAAGCCGAAGCGCTTGACCATTTATTCAGCGACATTGCCTCCTATGCGCAGGAAGAACAAAAAAGACTGCTCATTGTGGAAGATAATGAGCTTGATTCTTCCCGCATTGCAAAGATCCTGGACAATAATGGAATTCATATCGACATTGTTGGCTCCGGAACACAGGCGCTTGAAAAGATCAGGGAAAATAGCTATGATGGGATCATCGTGGATTATATGTTACCAGACATTGGCGGTCTTGAACTGGTAACCGAGATTGCCGCAATCCGGAAAACACAACCCGTACTGATCTATTCGGCCCGGGACTTTTCTTCCAAGGAACGTACACAACTCAAACAATATTCCAGCAGGATCCTTCTGAAAGATGTGAATTCACTTGATCTGCTGCTGGATGAGATCGTTCTGCTTCTGCACATCGATCATAAAAAGCTTTTGCCCGAACACCAGAAGCTGATCGAAAATCTCCGGTCGAAAAATGATGTGCTCACACACAAAAAAGTGCTGGTTGTGGATGATGACGTTCGTAACCTGTTCGCATTGACCACTGCCTTCGAGCGGTATAATATCAATACCATCACCGCGGAAAGCGGACAGGAAGCAATGCGGATACTGGAAGACGATAAAGATGTCGATATTGTTTTAATGGACATCATGATGCCTGAGATGGACGGATATGAAACCACCCAGAAGATCAGGCGAGAACATAAGAACACCAGTCTTCCCATCATTGCCGTAACAGCAAAAGCGATGAAAGGCGACCGCGAAAAATGTATTGAAGCGGGTGCGTCTGATTATATCACCAAACCGGTAAAAATAGATCAGCTGCTTTCTTTGATGCGAATCTGGCTATACAAATAAGAAATGATGAAGCCGAACACCAAACATCCGCCTAAGTCTGACATAAAAATCCTGGTTGTTGATGATCGTGAAGACAATCTTTTTTCCATCGAAGCAATTCTGGAGAAAGATAACTACACGATCGTCAAGGCCAATTCAGGAAGGGCGGCTCTTAAGATACTGTTGAATCAGCATGATTTCTCCCTCATACTGATGGATGTTCAAATGCCCGACCTCAACGGCTTTGAGACCGCCACCATTATTTACGAAAGAGACAAGCTGAAAGATATTCCCATCATCTTTATCACCGCGCACGACTATGACGAGGATATCATCTTTAAAGGATACCGAACCGGTGGAGTTGACTATATATATAAACCGATCAATCCTGATCTGTTGAGGGTAAAAGTGGGTGTATTCGTGGAACTGTACCGCAAGAATTACCAGTTGATGCTGCACGAGCAAACACTTCTTGCAACAAACCATTCCCTGCAAAAGGAGATCGAAGAAAGAAAAGCTTCGGAAGAAAAGGTCAGGATGCTTAACGCGCGACTTGTCGAGAATAACATACAATTGAAAGAGATCAACGAAGAACTGGATCAGTTTGCCTATGTTGCTTCTCACGATCTGCAGGAGCCATTGCGAAAGATCCAGGTTTTCAGCGATAAGATCCTCAGCAGTGGCAAACAGGATGAAGAAACAGAGAAGTATTTCAAAAAGATCATCAGCTCTTCTCAACGGATGCAATCCCTGATCAATGACCTGCTGAGTTTTTCAAGACACTCCACAGGTTCATCAGACTTTAAAACGATCAATCTTAATGAGATCGTGAATGAAGCCATTGTAGAGCTGGAGATCAAAATAGAAAAAAGCCAGGGAGAGATTGTGGTGGATGAACTGCCGGATATTTCAGGGATCCCCAGCCTGATAAGGCAGCTGTTTTATAATCTTATCAGCAACGCACTCAAGTTCAGAAAAAAAGACACAACACCAAAAGTGTTTATCCATTCACGAAAGATGGAGGGAAAAGATCGATCGCCTATTCACGAGATCGTTGTTGCCGACAATGGCATTGGATTCGATCCGCAGTTTGCGGGCGATATATTCCGTGTATTCAAACGCCTCCATAGCTATCATGACTTTGAAGGTTCAGGAATCGGGTTATCTATCTGCAAAAAGATCGTAGATAAACATAACGGAACCATTCATGCCGAGAGCATACCTGGTGGTGGAGCATCGTTTATCATACGTGTGCCGGAAACGCAGGATGGATTTTAGCTGGAGCCGTATATATTACGGGTTCTACGGTTTTCCGGGACTATGGAACCTCAGGCTCAGACCAGCCCACTTCTACAACTCAGAGTACACTTCAGCGCCCTCACAGGTTATGCGCGCTACATGCCGGATGCTCGAGGAAGGGTCAAGCGGCGTCCAGTGTCTTACCGTCAGCAACTCTATCTGCCGGCTCTGCAATTTTGCCGTAAGGCATGGGATTGACAACCCTCTCTCCTGCCCGCGATTTATATAGTAATGATGATCATCTCCCTGAAGAATGATCACTATATCCGCTTTGCCATCCCCGGCGCGGATAGCTGATACGGTCCCCGTTTGCTTCCTGCAGTTTTTCAACGTTGGACGGGGAATGGGCTTTAACGCCATCAGCAATAATGCTGCAACTGCAAGGCAACTGATCAGCAGTGTCGTTTTTTTACGGGAGAACATAACGCAGGTTTTAAGGTGATAGCTGAAGTTACAAAAAATTGACCGGCACTTCTGCAGGATACGCCGCATTTCCCGCGCTTCATCCTGTAATTCCGGCGCTTCAGGAACCATGTGCCGGATCCCCGCTCTCATTGCTTTTGCTTTGTAAAGAATCATTTCCAGAAATCAACAACATACAATGAAACTTTACTGCTTACTTGTAGGTCTTTTGTTGCCAGCAGCCTGGCTCTGTGCCCAAAATGACACCGTGAAAATCACTTCCGCAATGGTGAACACAGAAGTACTCAAAAAAGGTACTAACCGGTACCTCGTGTATTTCAAACTGGGAAAAGACAGTACCCGGAGCAACTTCAATATCTGGACACGATCTGTTGATCGTATCACTTATGAAGGAAGAAAAGCCATTGCGATAACACAAGAATGGGAAGACAATACAAAGATCATCCATAAAGTATACTCCGTTTGCGACGAAAAAACATTCGCACCACTTTTTCAGAAAAGCGAATGGCCAGGAAGAACCTATTCCACGTTCGACTTCCTCAAAAAAGAAGGTTATATAAAAGACACCCTGCTGACCAGCGCAGACACTGCCCGCTCAAAAAAGCAACCTTATCTTGCTTTTCAAAAGGCACTGAACGAATATGTACTGAACTGGCACCTGGATCTCGAAGTTTTTCCGATACTTCCCTACAAAGATGGCCGTACCTTCCTGATCAATTTCTATGACCCAGGATTTACCGCGCCTGAATTCCAGGCCTACACGGTAACGGGGAGCGGCAAGCTGCCAGGCTACGATAACCAGGAGGTTGACTGCTGGCTGCTAATGCATACAAGCCCCAACAACAAAGAAGTTTTCTGGATCAGTAAAAAAACAAAAGAGGTACTGAAACTCGAACAGCAATTTGGAGAACGGTATAGGTTTAAAGTCAAACTGGCCTATTCCAATTAACTTTATACGCAAATGCAGTACAAATTGCCCGCATGTTTGCAAACAGCAGGTGATGCTTCAGGATAGCGCTGTATTTTATTTTCTATGGTAAACGGATGCGTAGCAGGATTTCTCTCCCTGACGATAGATGATATCGGACACCGGAGAAAAACACCTCTTAATACGGCAATCTTCTTCCGCCCTTCCTTTTTATGGGTCGACATAAACCAGTAAGAAGGAAGGACGGAAGAAGCTGATCGTAAATGCAAGTGACCCTGATCTTTCCTGCTACGATCATTGCACAGATCGGTGCTAATTCAAATCCAGCCTTGCCGGTTTTGTTTTTTCTGTTTTGACTTTAACTCCCTTAAATTCCCTGGGTATTTTCGCCAGTAGCCTCGCTGTGAGATTTTGAACAAAGATCACAATGTATTCAGAACTGCCCTTCCCCCGGATGCCCGCGCCGATCACACCACGCTGGTCTTTCAGCTGGTTATAAAGCTCTCTTTTCACTGTTGCAATTGCGGGCATGAGGTAAAATTATAAAATTCTTACAGAAAAGGTATCCAACACTTCACTGACAGGTGTAGCGAATGTAGTTCCATCATCGGTACCGGCAAACAAAAGTCCAACCGCTTTCATGGTATCTTTTTCATAAATAAGCGCACCGGAATCGCCGGAATCACAGAACATGGTGCCCCTGTTACCCTTTACTTCAAACTGATCTATGAACTCGACGGCTTTACCATCAAAGTCAACCTGTATATCCAGGTTGCGTGTGGTGATCCGGCCTTTGGTATGTCCGGTACTTCGCCCAAGCTTCTCCACTTTCATTCCGTTGGCTGGGTCTGCCAGCCCGGTTATCTTCTTCTTACCAAAAACATATTCATACGGAATACCTGGTACCACTTCCGCAATGGCTGCATCCATCCTGTTTTGTCCGGAACGGTCCAGCTCGACCAGGTAAGATAACTGAGCGATCACATCTTTCGTACGCTTTCCTCCATCCATCAGGCCAGGCTGCAAGATCGGGTCTTTATATTTCCCTTTATTAGAATTGGCCAGTACATGGTTATTGCTGAGAATATAGATCTTCTTCTTTTCATCCTGGACAAAACAACCCAGCGTACCGGCTGTTACTTTATAATGAGCAACGGATATTCCCGGAAAAGTAGGCCGGTGAAGACCTGACGGCGTGCGGGGTTTGATCACGCCTGTTTCTTCGATGATGATCCCCGACGCCGGCATACCATAAAATTTCGACAATACCGCCGGGGACAACTTAAGTTTTTCACGTGTCAGTAACTTCACAAAACTTTCTCCGTTCGCTTTCTGCCCAACTCCGACACCATTCACGCTTTGCAGCAATGTTTTCTGCACACTACTTCCTGTCGGCAATATGGAAGAACTAAAAGAAATGATCCGTTTTGCTGAACGGACCGTTCTCAAAAATGCCGCTGATATTGCCTGCTTGATGTTAAGTGCCGTACTAAAATCCATATCGATCAGTTTAGATAAATCATCTGTCAACTAAGGTAAACGTTCCAGCAACCGGCCACCCTGTTGTTGAAAAATAAACATTCAATCAGCGTCGTCCGCGCTTTTATTACAAAGCATTTCAATTCATCTTGCCTTACTTCGAGCAGTTATTGACACTGTTCGTGTTGTTTGAATTATGCAACCATCCGCTTCAAAAATGCAATTGCAGCCTGCTTTATCGATAGAACTTTGCATCCTAAATCATGAGAATATGTGGACAAAAAACAATATGCCTGATCAATCAGGCAGAGTAGTGATGGTAACGGGTGCTAATGCCGGAATTGGATTTGAAACGGCGCTTGCCTTTTATGAGAAAGGAGCTCATGTTATTATTGCCGGAAGAAACCTGCCAGCACTGGAACAGGCCGCTCAAAAAATAAGTTCCGGTAAAGGAAATGGAAGCATTGAGCTGGCAGTTGTTGACCTTTCAAGCCAGGAAGCGATCAGAAGGTTTGCATCAGCATTCATTACTGCGCATACTACGCTGGATGTACTGATCAATAATGCTGGAGTAATGACACCACCCGCATCGAAAACAGCGGAGGGATACGAACTGCAGATCGGCGTGAATTTCCTGGGGCATTTCTTATTGACAGGATATTTATATCCGCTGCTGGCAGCTAAAACCGGTTCACGTGTGGTAACGGTCAGCAGTATGGCGTATCTCCGCGGGCAAATAGACTTTGAAAATCTACGTTCAGAAAAATCCTACGATGCTACGCGCGAATATTGCCAAAGCAAGCTGGCAAACATCCTGTTTTCGCTGGAACTGGATCGCCTCATTAAGGCATCCGGCGGATCTGTTTTATCTGTTGCTGTGCAACCGGGTGCCAATAAAACGGACCTGGTCCGTCATATGTCGGAAGCTGATTACAATGCAGCACTCGAGCGCTTTGGCGAACTGATGGAACCCTGGCAAGGTGCGTTGCCTTCATTGATGGGAGCCACTTTGCCTGGAGTAAAAGGAGGAGAATTTTTCAGCCCCGATAAAGATGGCGGGGTTCGTGGCTATCCTGCATTATTTCCACTCGAGCCTCACGCGCTGGACAAAGCAGTGGCCAAAAGATTATGGCAGTGGGCCGAAGAGGCCACAGGTTTCAGCTATCCCTTCTGATCATTGAAAGAAAAATGGCGTAAGAACCTTCTTACGCCATTAGTTTTCCAATAAGCCAACTGGAAATTATTTGGAGACCGTGATCGTTTGTTTTTTAGCTGCTTTACGGGGTTTGCCATTTGTACCAAGCAACGGTTGCATCCTTGGCGCAGTAAGCGTGATCCTTTCTTTTACCTGCTGCGCGATAAATGAATTTTCCGGAGCCACATTAACATTGTTCACTCCGATCTGTCCGTCGACCCCAATTTCGTAATTGATCAAAATGGAATAAGTTCCGTCTTTCACCTTTTTGGAATTGGCAAGATCTGTTCTTAACGTGGTAGTGAACTCGTCTATATAATCCTTCCACAATTCATTATTATCCTTTGGTTTGACCGGCACTGGGTTGCCCGCAGAATCGACAGCGGGAGTTGCAGAACCCGCGGAAGAAACTGCAATGGGAGTTCCATCCTGCTGAACTGCCGTGGTAACAATATTGCCTGTAGCATCAAGTGAAGCCGTCACTACCTGCGCCGGAGGCTCAACAACCGGAGCCGGCTTCTTACGGGTGCTAGTGTCGATCTTTGTAGAAAGGTCCTCCCCTTTTCTGACCACAGAACCTGTGTCTGACTTTAACTTACCCGCGAACAGGGTCTCTTTTAACGATTGCGCTTTCACTGACATCGTCGTGGCTAGCAATGCCAGAACAAGAAGTGATTTCATAACAGTAAAATTATTTGAGATAAATTATAACTTCTGATGATGCTGCAGAACGGCAATTTACATCAATCATCAGTCCAATTTCATGCAATTTAGCCGTAAAGATGTTAGCATCTTCATAATTACTTCAGACTAAAAAACGAAAAGGATTGATTAACTACAAGTTAAGCAAGATATCTCAAATACAGGGGCAAATAAATGGCATGTTGCCGTCCATTTCAAATGGAAATTGAAGTGCAGTGTCTTAATGATGTGTGTGGCAGGACTGGATAAAAGCAATCTCTTATTTTACCATCATCCCGGCCTTTCACCTTCATTTGCAGACATTTTCAACTGGGGCTTTCATTTCGGACTCGCGATGCAGCAATAAAATAACATCGCGCCCCGGGTAGATCCGGGGTGCGATGTTGAATTTCATCAGGGTACGGGAGCAACAGGAGCGTCTTTTATACCGACAGGCCATGTGCCGGGTATGGGTACGCTAACCCCTTTGTTAGAACCCCTCAACTTATTATCTGCACCAAAATAATAAAGCGGCCAGCCTTTATACGTTAGTTGTTTTTTGCCGAACACGGTAATGGAACCAAAAAGGTTTTTATCGAGCGTCGAGGGCACTACAACCTTATCGGTTTCATATATCGGCCAGATCGCGTTGTTGGAAAAATCAGCCGCAGTGAAGTTGTTATTATTGGAACTGTCCTTCGTGAACGTATAGATCGCAGCACCTTTTGCATCAGTGAAGTAAAGGGTCTTGCCGGTTCCTTCCACGTATGCGCTGGTATAATTCTTTCCATCATTACCGGTCAGTTGCGCATTGAGCAGGCGGATCGTATAGTCCGGCTTGGCTACATGCCAGATCCCCGCGATTCCTTCGCCTTTATTTTCTCCGGCTGCTTCAGCGGTATTTGTGCCACCAACAACTGGTGCATAATAATAAAGCGGCCAGCCTTTGTAGGTTGTCTGCCTGGCGCCTCCGGCGGCTGTTATTGTTGCGAAATCAGCAAGATCCAACCCGGAAGACAGCAGCGATTGGGTCAGGTTATCGCCTGCATAAAATACTGGCCAAACGGCGGCACAGCCACCCGTGCAGTTATTTTCACCATTAACATCATTGGCAAAACTGTATAAAGTATGATTGGTCTTATCTGTAAGAACAACACCGAGCACTGCGTCGGTTCGCAACTGTACTAAGGCTTCTGCCGCGGGCGGATCATCATCATCACTACAGGAAGAAAGAAAAAAAGCGGATGTGGTTAATATCAGGAGGGCAAATAAAGGCCAGGGACTTTTTCGGCTGCCGAAAGTCCTGCCATGAATACGTGTTATCATGGTTAGATTTTTAATATGAAAAATAAACGGTGGTGTTCTTTTCTATCGGAAGAGAGTAACAGATAGTTGCCTGTGCTGATCCTTATTTTATTTATGAGACCGTTTCCGCTGATCCATCAC
>JBEVKW010000153.1:0-15989 GCA_040509495.1 Chitinophagaceae bacterium
TGGCTGGGTGATAAGATCCGCGTTAACCATCATGTGAACATTGGCGTCGCAGTGGCCGTTGAAGATGGCCTGCTGGTGCCTGTTGTTCGCTTTGCAGATACAAAATCCCTGTCGCAGATCTCCGGAGAAGTGAGGGAGTTCGCTCAAAAAGCAAAAGATAAAAAACTGCAGCCTTCAGATTGGGAAGGAAATACCTTTACGATCTCCAACCTCGGTATGTTCGGTGTGGAAGAATTCACGGCTATCATCAACCCGCCGGATGCCTGCATCCTCGCGGTAGGTGGCATCAGCCAGGTACCTGTAGTTAAAAATGGCAACATCGTTGTTGGAAACGTGATGAAGGTAACTCTTAGCAGCGATCACCGAGTTGTAGATGGAGCCTCTGCCGCCGCTTTCCTTCAAACACTGAAAGGACTGCTCGAAGAACCATTGAGAATGCTCGTATAGATCCCTCAATCAGCAATAATAAAGCGGGACACGGTTTTACATGTAATTGTAAATAGTGTCCCGCTTTACGTTCGTGATACTTGCTGGGACGAAGTCTTATCCTTCAGAGGCTTAAACCGTAGAACAATTGAAGTTCACTTAACTCCTGCCTGTAAACGATAGAACATTCGAACTGTTCGACCATCAATTTTCAACTCCTCGCTCCTGCTTTTTTGTTTCTTTTAACTCATTCGGCAAAATAAAAAATACTGCAGGCAATGCTGATCAATCACTCGCCGAAAGAATTAAACACCTAATTTTAATTATACATAAGGCCTTATACACTGGGTCTTTTTTTATGAAAACGATACGCGTCATATTATTCGCCCTATTATTGCCGATGGCAGGAGTGTGTCAGTATTACCAGGGCCTCAACGGAACTTACTATATCGGCTCCCTGAACGTTCACAATAATCCCGCAGCAATTGTGAACGTGCCTATAAAATGGGACCTCACTCTTTTGGGCATTCAGGATAAGCATTCCACCAATATCGTTAATGTTCATAATTATTCTCTTCTCTCAAATCCGGCTAATTCAGAGTATGAAATTGCTCCGGGTGAGTACAAACGAAAAGGAGATGTAAACGTTAACCTCAATCTGCTCAATTTCAGGCTCGCCTTGAATCAGCGGAGTGCTATTGCGGTGGGTATCAATTTCAGATCTTATACCAGGGTGCGTTCAAGCAGATATAATTTCTATGACACCTTGCAGAACTTCCGCGACTTTTTTGTGCTCAATGAAAATAATCGAGAGGATATGAGCGTGGACATGACCAGTGCAAGCTGGATGGAAGTATATGGATCTTACGGCCAAACATTCATCGACAATGACCAGTTCAGGATGAATGCCGGCGCTACACTGAAGATCAACCGCGGCCTGTCTGGCGGATTCGCTCAGATGAATGGCGGATCATTCAGTAAGATTGGATCTTTCCCAGATAATTATGTAGCCAACTCAATGAGCCTCGACTACGGATATTCGGATAATTACGATCGGTTGGATAACGACCAGGGATCAGGTTTCCGCAACTTCACTTCCGGAATGCACACGGGTGTATCCGCAGACTTTGGACTTGAACTGTTGGTGAAACGCCCTTACATCACCAATCGCCAGCGGGAAGAAGAATATTACGATTATGACTGGAAGATCGGCGTATCACTGATCGATGTTGGTTTTTCTTCCTATAATAATGGTCGATACGGCTTGAATGTATCCGGCCTTCGCGCAGGAATTACAAATGCATTGCTCGATCAGAAGTTCGATAGTGCTGTAAATTCTTTCCGGCAGTTCCGTGACAGCCTCGCCAGTCTGTTTGACAACGTATCAGGATATACTGGAAACTTCAAAATACTTCATCCAACAAGGCTCGTGATCAATGTTGACAAATTTATCAGTGATGACTTTTTTATTAATGCGGATTTGTCTGTTGGTGTTGCACGGCTTATTCCTGTGAAGAATAACAGGCTGCGGGATCTGAGCGTTCTGACTGTTACTCCACGCTGGGAAACTAAAAAGAAAGGATTCTATTTTCCCGTGCAGTATAATAGCGCTAATAAACTGTGGATCGGGGGCGCAGTACGGTATGGTCCCATATTATTTGGGCTGCATAATTTCGCAAACCTGTTTTCAAAGAAACGAATGCAACAAGGCATCGGCTACCTCGCGATCATTCTGAAAGCTTCAGCATTGACAGGGGAAAAAGCAGATAAAAGACTTGACTGCTGGTGATCAATCTATTTTTTCAACGCATTAAAACGCTGCATCAGCAATTCAGGTTCATTGGTAGTGATCAGGTCAAAGCCGTTCTTCAGAAGGAAATCCATGGTTGTTGTATCATTCACTGTCCACGCATTCAATACAAGTTTGCGGTCTTTCGCTTCCTGGATCCATTCAGGATGCTTTTGAAATGCCGAGTAATGATAGTCAATGCCGCCCAATCCATCCGCTTTTACCTGTGCCGGCGGCTGGTTTGCTTCAAGATACTGAACATGCGCATTTGGATCAAGCTGCATGATCCTTTTACAGATATCATAATCAAAACTGATATAGGCGACCATTGGTTCAGCCTTTAATTCCTGAACAAGCTTCACCACATGCTCCGCTGTTTCCCGCCCACGGTCTTTACTGACAGCCGATGGCTTGATCTCGAGTATAAGTCTTGTTGAGCTATTATCTTTCAATCCGGCTATAAGATATTCCCGAAGCGTGGGGAGCTTTTCTCCATTCGATAATTTATGCTGAGTAAGCACATCGTAACCCGTCTTTTCAATAGGCAACTTGAAGAAGGTTGCATCATGATTGATCACCAGGGAGTCATCTGCGGAACGATGAATATCAAACTCTGAACCCGTGCATTTCAATGCGATCGCTTCGCGAAGGGCAGCAATAGAATTCTCCGGTAGATTTTTAGTCTTCCATGCACCACGATGCGCCACCACAGGGTTAGCAGCAAATGCCGGAGCAACCGTGTTAAGTTTCCGGCTGGCTGAACATGAAGACATAATAATTGCACTGGATATATATAAGAATTCCTTTCTCATGCCCGCAAGTTACGCAATAATAAAAACCGTCTTTGAAAGATCACAAAACGATAACTTTCAAAATATTTTGAAAATACAAAATCAATTTAATAGCTTTGCTTCATGAAATTGACGGAGGCAAGACAGCAGTTCATCAGTAGTTGGGGAGCATTTGGAACGCATTGGGGCATTAACCGCACGATGGCGCAAATACATGCACTGTTGCTGGTAAGCCCTGATCCTTTGACCCAGGATGATATGATGGAAGAGTTGAATGTTAGTCGTGGTAATGTGAACATGAATATTCGTGAGCTGATCAACTGGGGTCTTGTTGAGCGGGTATTACTGCCCGGTGAAAGAAAAGAATACTTCTCTGCCGAAAAAGACATCTGGAAGGTAGTGAAACAGATCGTCAAGGAAAGAAAGAAACGTGAATTGGAACCGATGCTTGGTCTGCTTGATAAACTGGAAGAAGTAGAAGGCGATAAACGGGATAAGAACGTAAAAGCGTTTGTTGATACGGTCAGCGGAATCAAGAAACTCGGTAAACATGCAGACAGAACGCTCGACCTTATGATCAAAGCCGAAGAAAACTGGTTTGTAAGCAACATGGTCAAACTGTTCAAATAAGCATACATCAACATAAACCGGAAGACCGGTTTTATTTTTACGACCTTATTTCAATTTTTACTGAAAGTTTAAAACAATCAGAAATCTGGGAATGGCGATATGGACGCCGTTTAGCACATTTGACATTTGTCAAAAACTAACATCCCGGCAATCGATACTTTCACTTGTGCTAAAATAAATCGGAAGCGATGAAACTATTTAAAAAGATTGATTTTTGGATACAACTGGTACTGATAACCGGCAGCCTGGTATTTGTCGCAATTGATTTGCCGAATTTTATCGTCTGTTATTTCGTGATAGGTGGCTGGCAGATCTTCAGTTGCATTATACATGTCTTCTTGCAAGGTCAGTTCATCGCGCACCGCTGGCGACTGTTATATTGCCGCGCATTGCTGATGTTGGGGGTTAGCGCTGTTCTATTTTATGCTATGGGAGTTTTTATACTCTTATTGATCATTTTGGTATTTCTTCCTCCGGTACTTGCATGCTGTTATGCATTTATCTGCCGCGAAGAAAATCATCTGCTGGCAAGGAAGGATTTTATCCATCTGAAGTAGAGCACGACCTAAGATTTGCCCGTCCGGCAGATCTGCGGATTTGGCTTATCTTACAAACAAGGTAAAAATTTAACTGCATGAAAACGTTTAAACCAATAGATTTCTGGACGCAGGCCATTCTGATCCTCCTCTCCACAATGTGGGCACTTACAGTTGGTGATTTCAGGTTTATCTGGTCATACATTCTTGTTGGTAGTATTCAGGTGATCAGCGCACTTATCCATTTATTTTGTTCGGGTAAATATATTCCGCTTAAAGGCAGAAAGTTTTACGGAGTGATCGTATTGATCCTGGCCCTGCTCTCCACGTTTCTATTCAATTCGCGGAACGGTATTGAATTCGGTATGGTAATGCTGGTCATCTCCCCTTTCCTGGCTATCTGGTATGCATGGATCTGTTACGAAGAGATAAAACGCTTAGAAAATCCTTCACAAAAAAAGTCTGATCCGGCTGAGTTATGAAGCAAAAGAAGATCGTTGTAGCTGGCGGCTCCGGTTTTATCGGTGAAGAGTTGATCCGGTTTTTTGGGAACGCTGCGGAAGGTAACAGGCTACAGGATAGGGCTTCCCGCGCCTGAATGGATGCTTAAAATAGGCGCAGTTATTGTTGGAACAGAAACAGAACTGGTATTGAAAAGCCGTTGAGTGCTGCCTACCCGCATTCTCGAAAGAGGCTTTATATTCTGTTATCCTTTTTTGGAAGAAGCGATGATGGAAGTGATCAGTAAGGTGCCCGGCAAACAATATCAGCTGTTCTGATGTTTTAATTCTGTATAAACAATGACAATGGCGAACAAAAAGAAAACACTGGTATTAGGTGCTTCAGATAATCCTTCGAGATACAGTTACCTTGCTATTAAAAGACTGCGGGGAAATCAACATCCTGTTGAAGCGATCGGCAAATTTGAAACAAAAGTGGATGATGTTAATATCCTCAAAGAAAAGACACCTTTCATTGATATTGATACCGTGACATTGTACCTCAATCCCACGCATCAGCGGGAATACTATGATTACATCATTTCCTTACAGCCGAAGAGGATCATATTTAATCCGGGTACTGAAAATGATGAACTGGCAGAGCTTGCGGCGAAGAATAACATTCAGCCAATTGAAGCATGCACCTTAGTCATGCTCTCAACCGGTCAATATTAGTTGCATCGCTAATCTGTAAATTCCAACTATCCAATTTTTGGTGAAATTTCTGCATATGCGCGATGGCATTTAACGGGCATATTGCTTAGCGATTGCAATAAGATCGCAACGGTTTATCACTATCCCGATCGTAGAACAACTACTATGTTGTAATCGTAGTATTTCCTTAAATAGAAATTTAGTCTTGTGCGTTGCTTGGAACTTTAAAAAAGTTTATACAATCTTGCATTACCGTCCCTTTTGAAAGCAGCGCAGTATTCCTGCGGCCTGTAATACCCTGTCATAAACCCAAGTATCCAATGAACTACCACAAACCTACGGGCATCCGCCTGATATATGCTATTTGCTTATTTGCAAGCCTTTCCCTGAAGGCGCAGGATAGCAAGAGCAACGCTCCGCTTCGCGAGCCTGATTACAACAAGCCTAAAATATTCAATAGTCTGCCGGCTTCGATGGAAGTGTCGGACCTGGATCTGCAATCCCTTGTAGCCCCGGGCACACAGAAAAGCCAAAATATATCGTTACCGCTTGCTGGCGGTAAACTCAGCCCTTTTACCGGCAAAGTCGCGTATGCATTCTCCAATAACCAGATGCGTACGGTAACCATCCAATCTACCAGTTTCAATGGTGCCATACTCACACTTTCGTCTGTTCCAAGATCTGACGGGACGGTCAGGTATACCGGCCGTATCTTCAGCTATCAACACGGAGATGCATTTGAGCTACAGCAAAAAGGCGATCATTATTACTGGATCAAAAAAAACTTATATGAAATGATGGCTGAGTAATAGCCAGTCTCTTATCCAATCCGAAATATCCAATCCTTCTTGTATGAAAAACCATTTACGTCACCTGCTGGCACTCCTGCTTTGCGTACAGCTTGGCACCTGGGCACAAGCTGTTCCTGTGCTGAACAGCTATCCTGCAGCAAATGCTGTTATCTTTCTTGACTTTGACGGTCATACAGATGAGACAGGCAGCTGGTCTCCTTTTGGTGCTGTAGTATTAGGTGCTTCAGGAATGTCCGACCCGCAAATTGTTGAAGCATTCAACCGCATTGCGGAAGACTTTCGTCCATTCAACGTCAATATCACAACAGACTCCACAAAATACTGGGCAGCACCTGTATTTCAACGTACACGCGTTGTGCTGACCGTTTCATCAAGCTGGTATAGTAATAGCGCGGGCGGTGTATCATGGGTTGGTTCTTTTACCTGGGGTACTGACACACCTTGTTTTGTGTTTACTGCATTGCTTGGGTACAATACTAAAAACATTGCCGAAGCTGCCTCCCATGAAGCGGGTCATACACTTGGCCTTCAGCATCAGACGAAGTACGACGGAGCGTGTAATAAGGTAACAGATTATGATCCGGGTGTGGGCACGGGCGAGATAGGCTGGGCTCCGATCATGGGCGTAGGTTATTATCAGAACTTTACCCTGTGGCACAACGGAACTACCATCTATGGTTGCAGCTCGCGTCAGAACGATCTGGAAGTCATCACTTCTTCTGACAATGGATTTGGTTATCGTCCTGATGATCATGGTAAAACATTTGCAACAGCTACAATACCCGCCTTCTCCGCAAACCAGTTTGACGTAACAGGTGTGATCGATCGAAATACCGACCAGGATATCTTCAAGTTTATCATGCCCACCAACGGACGTTTGCAGATAGATGCTGTTCCTTATAATGTGGGGACCGGTAACGCAGGTTCTGACCTGGACATGCAGGTGAGCCTTTATAACGAGCAGGAAAACCTGCTCAGCGTATACAATCCCGGAAACCTCCTGAACTCCGTTACTGACACTCAGTTGAATGCCGGTACTTACTTTATAAAAGTAGAAGGCAAAGGAAATCTGTATGCACCAGCATATGCAAGTCTTGGTTCTTATTCAATGCATGCAACTATACAACCAAATGGTGTTGGGGTGCTTCCCTTGAGAAAACTTGATCTGAAAGGAGTTATTGTAAACAGCACGCATCAGTTGAACTGGTTGATCGATATTGATGAAAAGATTGCTCAACAGGTATTGGAGATCTCGACAGATGGAAGAACATTTCAACCATTGATCGACTTACCGGCCGACAGCCGTCATTATGTTTATCAACCTGCATCAACTTCTCCTGTCAGGTACCGGGTAAATATTATTATGGAGAATGGCCACCGCTATTACTCCAACAATATCTCCCTTCAAAAAGAAGATGGCCGCAACTGGCCGCGTATAGCAGGAAACCCTGTTCAAAGCAATACGATTGTCATCAGCAGCCCTGGTCAGTTTGACTATACATTGATCGATGCAAATGGCCGTGCGATCACAACCGGCAAACTGGTAAATGGAATAAATACCGTGCAGGCTCCAAATCTTCTTCCAGGCATGTACCTGATACGATATATCACAGAAAATGCTCACCAGACGGAGAAGTTAGTCCGCCAATAAGATATTATTGTTCCTGTTAACAGAACAATAATCCGTACCCCCTTGATTATCGGAGGTTTTTCTATAACTTAGGAAAACCTCTTTTTATATGCGTTGGAGAAAATTTAATGGCGAAATGATCGATCTGCCGATTGTCAGTGCTGTTGAACATGCCATCAGGCGCGAAACTGCCGCCGGCTTCCGGCTTAAGGTTTGCATCGGTACTGACTCACAGGTAAAAGGAAAGGAAACTGAGTTTGCAACGGTAATTGTTTTTCTTCGCGAAGGTCATGGTGGATTTATGTTCATCCACAATTACAAGACCCTGCAGCAATTTACGATCAAAGAACGTATGCTGACAGAAGTAGCCAAAAGCATTGAGATTGCGTACGAGCTCTGCAACCTGTTCACTGTTTACAGTGTGGACATGGAAGTGCATGCGGACATTAACACGAATCCGCATTTCAAGAGTAACGATGCACTCAAAGAAGCGATGGGCTACATCCTGGGTATGGGCTTTGCGTTCAAGGCAAAACCCGAGGCGTTTGCTAGCAGCAGTTGCGCGAACAAAGTGGTGAACTAGTCACCACATCAAACTATTAATCCGTTCATACAGGGGAAACCCTCTGTACAGGGGCTTGCCTCCCATTTTTTTGATCAGTACACGTCATATCTCTACTCCAACTTGCACTGGCGCGTTAATCGTGCGAATCAAAAAAGCGGGATCAATTTGTATTACTGCACGCTGCCGCATTAAATCATTTCATTCTTTAATACAGGGAATACGCTGTACAGGGATTTGTTTCCCGTTTTAATCAATAACAATCAACCCACTCCGATGTTAGCTTGGCGATATTGTTCGTTCGAATTGAAGAAGCGCGATCAACTTTGATTACTGCACGTTACTGCATCAAATCATTCATCCTTTAATAAAGGGAGTGCTTTGTACAGCGCTTACTGCCTGTTATGAATAAATACCCACCATCCCATTTCGATCTTTGTTTAGCGATATTGTCAGTTCGAATCGAAAAAGCGGGATCAATTTTAATTACTGCACGGTACTGCATCGAATCATTCATTCTTTAATAAAGGGAGTGCTTTGTACGGCGCTTACTGCCTGTTATGAATAAATAATCCTCATCCCATTTCGATCTTTGTTTAACGATATTGTCAGTTCGAATCGAAAAAGCGGGATCAATTTTAATTACTGCACCGTACTGCATCGAATCATCCATTCTTTAATAAAGCGAGATCCTTTGTACAGCGCTTACTGCCTGTTATGAATAAATAACATCATCCCACTTCGATTTTTGTTTAGCGATATTATCAGTTCGAATCGAAAAAGCGGGATCAATTGTAATTACTGCACGGTACTGCATCGAATCATTCATTCTTAATAAAGGGAGATGTTTTGTACAGCGCTTACTGCCTGTTATGAATAAATAACATCATCCCACTCTATCTTCCTTCAATTAGTATGGGTTCGAATCGAAAAAGTGTGGTCAACTTTAATGGCTACAGGTTATCGCATTAAATCATTCGTTCTTTGACACGGGGAATTACCATGTACAAGGCTTTTCTAAGTTTTTTTTTCCGTAACAATCAGGCCTTTTCTGACCTTTGGGTTGTTGTTGGCAATAATCATGGAAGTGGGGATCAGTTCAATCCTTAATGGATCCGAGCTGGTAGTAGAATGAATGATGGCAGAAAACAAACGGCCCTAACCGGCATTGCCGGTCACAGTTCGCCTGCGCTCTCCAATATTTAGACATACCTCTCCTAATCCCGGCCCGGGGGGCGAAGAGGTTTGCTTCTCTCTTCATTGGTCGAAAGTTATAAGTATTTCGATAAAGTTTGCTTGAAGGACGGTGCTATTGTTGGCTGGATACAGTCATGCGCACAAGCAATCCATCCGATCTTCAGACAATTTCTCAACTCCTGTATTTTCTTTCTTTTTCTCTATCCATATTCTTTCTTTTTCTCTGTTCTTAATTTTTCGAATAATATAAAATAGTGTCTCCGCCTATGGCAGACACCCCCCGTCCGCCATAGGCGGAGACCACTAAGTAAGATATCTCGTTGTAAATATCGTTCAGTGCAGATCTGGTTCCATGGGTAAAACACAAAATATCAGGTGAAAATAACGGTCGGGATAAGGTGAAAAAGCAGGCATAAGCGGGGTAAATTAGTGCTTGCCGGCCGTCGGCCTCCGGTGATTTACCCTGCATATTGAGTAGCAGGACCATTCCGATAGTGACCGCCCTGGAGGCTGCCAATTGAAAAGCCATAAGATATCTTATGGCTCTATAATGAAGTTGGGGGTAATTATTACTGAACAGTGATTACAGCTGGCTGGGGAGCTTCTTTTTCCGCCATTACCGGGTTCGCTGAATCCTTAGGAAATATGCTTTGCACGGTATTCCTGCTTCCTGACTCCAGCGAATTTTTTCTTGTATAACGTTGCGCTAATACAAATACAAAGAATGTCGCGATAAAAAGAAAAGTGGCAATGCTTCGGTAGGATAAAATTTTCTGCATACGTAAGGTCAGATTACCTGCAAAGTAACGGATTAATGTTCAATAATCAGATGCGTACCTGCCTGTTTATAAATGCCTTATTCAGGTCATCTATGTAATCCAGTACCAAGTCTCTCCCTTCTCCTGTTTCAGCGGAGGTGACAAAGAATGGCGGCACTTCTTCCCATGTTTCTTTAAGCCTGGTAACGAATTCGGTTACATGCCTTCGGGTAGCTCCGGGTTTGTTTTTATCTGCCTTGGTAAAGATCACGGCGAATGGAACTTCCCATTTTCCCAATTGTTCAATAAAGGAAAGATCGATCTTTTGTGGCTCATGACGGCTATCTACCAATACAAACAGGCAGGTCAGATTTTCGCGCTTCCGGATATAGTTCTCGATCATCTGTTCCCATCTGCGCCGACTGCTTTGAGACACTTTTGCATACCCGTAACCGGGCAAATCCACCAGATACCATTTTAGTCTTGCGTTGGAGAGTACCTCAAAATGATTGATCAACTGTGTTTTTCCCGGAGCTGAAGAGGTTTTCGCCAGCGCCTTTTTGTTGCACAGCATGTTGATCAGGGATGATTTTCCCACGTTACTACGACCAATAAACGCGTATTCCGCCTTGTCTGGAACAGGGCATTGCGTGTAATCTGCATTACTGATCAGGTATTTTGCGTCTTGTATTTCCATGTTGAACTGCAAAATTAAGGGATGCAGGCAAGACTGCCGAAGTGCATCTTCTGTGAGCTCTTACCGGTTAGGGTTAGCGCAAGCCTGCGATATAAGAACAGCCCGGCTATAACAGGATAAATAATGAATCTTTGCGTAACCAACAACGCTGGGCGCTGGCTTCCGTCTCAACAATTCCTTGCAATCCGGCACTGCCACTTCCAGCGGGCCTCTCACTTCCAACTTTTTTCTGCCAGTTGAAGCGCGGTTTCCATCACAATATCCCTACTCGTCAACATTTCCCGGATACCGGGTGAAACGGTCTTTTCTGCCAGAATTCCCCTGTCCGGCGGGTTGACCCCATCCTGGTGCATGTAAAATGCCATAAGAGGAATACCGGCTGTCAATTTTGTGTTCGGCAGGGTAATGCTGGCAAATACGCCGCTGTTATCGCCTCCGTACGCGCCACCGGTTTCTTCTCCTACAAACATTGCGCGGCCTGCTGTTTTTACTGCCGACGCAAATTCAGCTGTTACAGAAAAACTGAAGCCATCCGTTAGTATGAAGACCTTACCCCTAAAGGCTTTCGCTTGCGGATCTTTCTGTGCCAGGTATTCCTGCATCGGCCAGTAATATTCGCCATCCTTCTCTCTGATCAGGCTCAACGCCTGTTCAAGGCCCGGTGGGAACCAACCATATTGCTTTACAGAGCTCTCCTTATTCGACGCAACAAGGATCCTGTTGTAATACGTAAAAGGCTTAGCCGCAATCCAGGAAAAAAGATACCCGCCATATTCTTCCACACCACCTTCATTGCCCCTCAGATCGATCACCAGGCTTTGCACGGCGGCATTGTTCATCTGCTCAAACGCGCTATCGATAAACCGGTAGTAATCCTGCTCTCCCGGGTTGGTATAGAACCTCCCTATACGCAATAATGCGACGGCAGGCTTCGGCAGGGAAAGTTCAAATGCCGGGCGGTTGGACCTTTGGCTTGCAGCGTCTTTTTGTTGTACTTCCCTGAGGGAGACGGCTGGTAACAGGTATTGCTTTTCCTGCCTCCCGGTTTTGTACTGAATGTCATACGTCCCTGTAGTGCCTATAAAAGAAGCGTAATAGCCATTAAAGGATTGATTCAGTTCCTGGTAAAGTGCCGACCTTACGTTTCCATCCATTGTGATGAATAGCTTGAGCAGGCCAATGATCTCTGCGATCTTTTTCCCATTGATCGCAGTTATTTCCGTACCGGCAGCCAGTGTATCTGTCCCAAGATAATTGCGAAGGACCCAGGCCTTGTTGTCTTTAAAGAACAATTTAATTGGGAAAAGTTGCTCCTGGCGGAAGGGAAAACGATCATCCGGCCGGTCTTTACGATGCCATTTTGTGTGTCCGCACTTCAAACCAGCGATAAATGGCATCACAAGTCTGTAGTATTCTTCCTCTGTCATTGGCGTGGTGATCGCCATCCGCAATAGCTGTTCCTGCCTGTCGAACTCGTTCTTCGTCTGATACCTGTAGATCCCGGGATGTAATTCTTTCAGTGCTGTCATCAGGATCTTATGATCTTCCAGCAACTGCTCTACCGGAAAAACTGGAGCCTGCTGTGAAAATGCCCTGCTTGCAATCAGAAGAATCGCCAATCCCCATAATGTCTTTTTCATTTTTGAATCTTTTTGTAATGCTTGCGTTGACGGGAACATCATTTTTTTCTGTTTTTTATCGTGCGCTTCCTGTATTTCAGCAGCACGACCACCGCGTTCACCACAGTCGCCACAATGGCAGCAAGTGCAATTATTTCATTTATTCCCATCGATCATAGCGGTTACTGTGATGAACTGACGCAAAAGAACAGTTTCATCTCCTCTTCACCGCCCTACCTTGCAAGGTCAGCCCTGTTCGTTTTGTTTTTTACAAGTCTTTAAAGAGCAACTATTTAAAGCAGAATATCTTACCGGCCCGGTTGATTGGTCCAGTTTTATACCTTATTCTGCTTCAGAAATGCGGAGGGAGTAATGCCCTCCTGTTTTTTAAATACCTGGTTGAATGTTGCTTTCGAATTAAAGCCACAGTCGAACGCCATCCCCATGATCGACAGGTGATGATTTTCCTGCTTTACCGCCAGTTCTTTGAAAGCGTCAATCCGGTATCCATTAATGAATTCGAAAAAGTTGCGGGAGAACTCCTGGTTGATCACCTGCGAAAGATGGTGACGCCTGACATTCAATTGCCCGGCCAGGTCATCAATTGTCAGGGCCGGATCGAGGTAGGGTTTATTCCCGATCATCCATTGTAATAGCCGGGACCGGATCTCTGCAACCTCACTTTCAGGAATAGCTGTTTTCTGATATTTCACCGCCATGGAAACCTCTTCCCGTATTACAGCAGGCAGGGTCGCCGGCACCACTTCATTTACTTGCTGATCCCATCGATATGAATTCAGCAGGAGTTTATAAGAAAGCCAGTAAACCAAAAAAACTGCAAGCAGAAAATTGTTTGGATAAAGAGAAGAAAACCACGGCCAATCATACCGCCTGGAAATAAAGCAAAACCAGGAGAACACCATAATAGCCCAGATAGCCCAAAGAAATGTCTCCAGCCAGGCCAGGCGTGCGCGCCCGGGATCAGCAAAGAAATCGGGCATTGCCTTCCTGTTCCGGTAAAATAGAAAAAGCGATAACGAGGTGAACCCGATATGAAAGTAATTGGTGAGATGATTATAGACACCAAAATCAGCTCTTTTTACGATCCCGGGGTCTGAGAGATAGACGATCTTCTCTGCTGCACCAGCGATATAGTACGGGGATAACAGTACCAGATAAACCAGCAGTGGGAGGAAATAAAAAAGATGAACCCATTTTAGCCGGAAACCTCTGATGACAATACTTTGTGTGAGCAGCAACAGTAGTGGTCCGTAGCAATGCGGGATTAGCCAGGAAAGTCTGCTCAAATGAGGAAAAACCAGGAACAGATCCCGGATATCGATCGCCACCAGTGAAAGATGGGCAACGAGCACGCCTACCAGCGCAGCCAGTATCCTGTTGGACAGCCGGTTGTCAGTCTTCCGAAAAAGCAGTACTGCAAGAATGATCCCCTGCAACACGCCGGCAAAAAGGATAGCAAACAGGACGAGGCTCATGATCATGCAAAATACACCGCGATTTGAAAGCAGCGGAGACAAATGGTATGAGTTGAGGATGGATGAACATTAACAGCAAAGTCAGGGATTCTATAACCCCTCCCGGGCGGACCAACAGCTAGCAGCCATGGCATCGCACAAGAAGATCGTGCGCAACTGAGCTTGCTTTTAATCCCCTAAATCCCACCAAACACGTTTAACTTTGCACCCCATGACAAACCCCTTACCCCACGATCACGTCACCCCATTCAAGGGTTCAGAGAAAGGAAAGAAAGAGCAGGTCGCCGAAATGTTTGACCACATTGCCGGCCGTTACGACTTTATGAACAGGTTCCTTTCTGCGCGGATTGACGTCACCTGGCGGAAAAAAGCAATTTCCTTATTCAAGAAAGATCAGCCTAAAACTATCCTCGATATCGCAACCGGAACCGGTGATATGGCGATTATGGCATGTAAAATGCTTAACCCAGATAAGGTTACGGGAATCGATATCTCAAGGCAAATGCTGGAGGTAGGAAAAAAGAAAGTTGAGAAAGAAGGACTTGTGGAAAAAATCCAGTTACAGCACGGGGATTCCGAAACAATAAACTTTGCGGAAAATACGTTTGATGCCGGGATGGTGGCATTTGGCGTGAGGAACTTTGAAAACCTCGAAAAAGGGCTCTCCGAGATCTTACGGGTATTAAAACCCGGAGGACAGCTTGTGATCGTGGAATTTACAAAACCCCGCCAGCCTGTTCGCAGTTTATACAATTGGTACATGGGTTTCGTTGCTCCACAGCTGGCCCGGTGGTTCAAACAGAATAAAGACGCTTATAAATATCTGAATGAATCGTCCAATGCATTTCCTGCGCGCGAACATCTCAGGGATATCCTAACCAAAGTTGGTTTTGCCGATGCCCGTTATAAATCGCTAAGCTTAGGAATATGTTGTATTTACACCGGCAGAAAGCCCGTACGCTAAAGATTGGATTGTGTTTGCTGATTTTTGTGGTTAGCATGACGCAACATTTATCCGCACAGGAACGCGAGATCAACCTCTATGATCACGATTCGAAGCCATATTATTTTGGCCTGACGCTCGGCCTGAACTCCACACGGTTCCATCCCCAGATGCATTCCCGCTTTCTGCAGGATGACAGCGTTCTCACGGCAGAGCCTCTGAATTCAATCGGCCTTAATCTTGGACTCCTCGCTACAGCAAGGATCTCTGACCGGTTCCAGTTGCGCTTCAACCCGCAATTGATCTTCACCGAAAAAAAGATCCGCTATAACCTGAAAAATCCTGAAGATGGGAAAACAGAGATCTTGCAAAGTTTCAACCCGATCATCGTTTCTTTCCCGATACAGATAAAATTGCAGTCTGACCGCATCGACAATTTCAGGGTATATATGTTTGCCGGCATGAAAGCAGATATCGCTCTGTCGGGAAACAAAAAATCAGATGGGTCGATCCAGATCAAAAGCGCTGACTTCGGACCTGAACTTGGCCTCGGATTCAACTTCTTCCTGAAAAGTTTCATCTTCTCTCCCGAGATCAAGATCAGCAATGGGATCCCGAATATTCATAACAGGGATGCGAGTGTGAAGTACTCAAGTGTATTTGATAAGATACAGTCGAGAATGATCATGCTCTCATTTCATTTCGAAGGATAACGCGAATGGAACGCGAATGGACGCGAATGGAACGCGAATGGAACGCGAATGGCCGCTAATGAACACGAATAGTGTACTACACAGAATAGAATAATTTGTTAAGCGACACTATCTCAAAAACTGTGTAAATATTAAAATCGGGGTTGTTACCTCGATTTTAATATTTTTAAACCAATACAGTTTATGCGACCAGAAGATTTTTTAACGGACGATTTTTTAAAGCAGTTTAAGACGGG
>JBEVKW010000154.1:0-10354 GCA_040509495.1 Chitinophagaceae bacterium
CCCGTCTTAAACTGCTTTAAAAAATCGTCCGTTAAAAAATCTTCTGGTCGCATAAACTGTATTGGTTTAAAAATATTAAAATCGAGGTAACAACCCCGATTTTAATATTTACACAGTTTTTGAGATAGTGTCGAGAATAGATCCCTTTCGCTTTGCATTTACTTAGCGGCCTCTGCGATACTTCTATGCCCCCCGAAACGGGTTCTTACTTCAGCTCACCCAGCCACTGCATTGCAAATGCCCGGGCCGTTTCTGTAACATCTTTCCCTGCACGGAAACCTTGCTTCCATTCCCGGTTCTTTGATTCATACGCAGCATTTACAAATCTTTTCTTGTTGTATTTTTCAACAAGTGCTGCGTTATAGTCGATGCCCTTCGTTGCCTCAAGCATTTTTTTCAGCTTCTCTGCAATGAACAGGTTTACATTCTCGGGATAGTTCTTTTGCCATTTGACAAGATCTTCTTCGTATCTTCTCTGATTATCCTCTGCCTGGTACTTCTCGCCATCAAGCATGATCTTGAACATTTCGTTTTTCGGGTTCTGATATTCTTTCAACGTTTGTTTTTGCATATCCAGGACCGGCTTGAGGGACTTTGCGACATCAGGGGTTGTTTCCTTGATGGATTTTTCCAGGTCTTTAATGCTTTTCTCGATCTTTCCTATTTCTTCTTTTTGAATGTCTTCAATGGTGCGTTGCTTCGCTGCAACAGGCTTCATCGGTTCTGCATATTTGCGCATTTCGTCATATTGCTTTTTGAATGCGGCGCCGCTGATGTATTGCTTGGTATAAGTCAGAAGGTCTGCTGCCACCGCTTTACGGTCAGCAAGGGCAATATTTTTGGCGTTACGCGCACCGTAGTACTGTAGATAGCCATTCAGAAAACTGTTTTTGATGCCGTCGGTACCCGATTGCTGGGAAAGGCCAAGTGATTTCCACAGGTCATCTGCTGCGCGTTTGGTAGTGTAAGAGGAAAATAGCACGATTGCGGTACAGAAAAATGCCAGCATGATCACGGGCAGGTATAAGAATTTACGCTTCATAAAATAAAGTTTAAGGTTAACTGGTTTGATCATTCAAAGCTACCCGATGGAATGGCCTGCGGCAATGCTGCATGATATGGCCTGCGGAAAGACCGGAATGAGTTGACTGAATTTCATGCTGAAACAAAGGGATGCGGGGCCATCATCTTTTCAAGAGAATTTATTGAGAAACAATGCGTAAGGCTTTGTTGTGGAGCTGTTTTTCCGGCTCACAATTCAACCGCGTTTTTCCGCAATTCATGACAGGAAAGGCCCAATCAGTAGGCTCATAAATACATTGACAGCTAAAACGCGGTATTTTGTGCGCACCACATGTTGAAATTACCCAGATATAGCCGCAAGGACCTGCTCATGCTTTTTTGGGCGGTATTACCTTTGTCCCTGGTAGTCAACTTTATCATCTTTGACCGTGGTTACCTGACCCGCCCGCGTATCTTGATCTTCGCAACACTCATTACTTTCTTTGTTGTAGGCGCCAGCGCACTTGTCTACCGAACTATTGGCCAGGCATTCCGCCAGCGTTTTCCGCGGGATGCAGATTTTTTTAAACGGACCATGCTGCTTATTTTCCTGTTCCTGCTCACCTCTGCACTGATTGTCTTCGGATTGTTCAGCATCTATAGCAGTGTTGGTCTGATGCCGGGTACCGGGTACGAAAATAAATTCACATGGGTTTATCTGTTGATCGGTATCGTCGTGATCTTTTTTGCTTTCCTGAACGAAGGCATTTTCAGTTTTGACAGGTGGAAGAATGAGCTGGAGGAAACCGAAAATCTGAAAGTGGCGTATAAGCAAAGTCAGTTGATGGGCTTGAAGAGCCAGGTCAATCCTCACTTCCTGTTCAATAGCCTGAACTCTTTATCCGGACTGATCCAGGAAGATTCCGCGCGTGCCGAGAAATTTCTGGATGAGATGAGCCGCGTTTACCGCTATATGCTTCGCAATGAAGAAACGCAACTTGTGACACTGGCAACAGAACTGCAATTCATACAATCTTATTTTTCCCTGTTGAAAGCGCGTTACAACGAAGCGATAGAATTGCATGTGCAAATAGATGACGGAGACAGGCAAAAGCGTTTGCCTCCACTAAGCCTGCAGGTTATTATCGAGAATGCATTGTTTCAAAACAAAACCGCAAAAGACAGTCCACTGGTGATCCATATCTCTTCCCACGAAGGGAAGGCGATCGTGATCACCAATAATGTGCAACGGAAAGTGATGACGGAGATCGTGGAATATGAGGCCGGTCTTGATAACCTTGTTAAACGATACCAGCTGATGAATCAGCTTCCGGTGCGGATCGATGAAGAGGAAACGGTACGCAGGATCTGGCTGCCACTGATCATGAACACAGAGGAGGTAGTAATATGAAATGGGTAAGAGCTACCAAAGTGCAATGGTATTCGTTCCTGGCATCAATGCCATTGATCGATCTTGGTCTGAATCATATTCTTTTTGGAGACAGGATCTTTCATGATGCCCGCATCTGGCTGATCTCTTTTCCATTGATCTGGCTGATGGGGCTTACGATCTGGTACGGTCATGTATTGCATGATCGCTGGGCTGAACGCCGTTACCCGGAGATCAGTCAAAGCGGCAAGCGGATCCTGGTGAAATGCCTGGTCGTGTTTTTAGTGATGACGCCCGGGCAGATCTTCACTGTACTGATCTATGAAATGTTTCATATCCTCGATTATCATGTACAGAAAGGGGATATCGAGAAGACTGTGCTGGTTGGCTTTTCTGTTAATCTGATCTTTCTGACCCTATGGGAAGCGATCTATATCATGGAAAAGAACAGGGAAAGCCTTGCTGAAAAGGAGATCATCAAGCAGATGTCACTGCAGCAGGAATTTGAAGTGCTCAAAAGCCAGGTGAATCCGCATTTCCTTTTCAATTGCTTTAATACGTTGTCGTCACTCATTACGGAGGACGCGGCAAAGGCAGAGGTCTTTCTGGATGAGCTCAGTAAAGTGTACAGGTAC
Source organism: Chitinophagaceae bacterium (assembly GCA_040509495.1). Lineage (GTDB taxonomy): Bacteria > Bacteroidota > Bacteroidia > Chitinophagales > Chitinophagaceae > Terrimonas_A. Next base: position 3,028 of record JBEVKW010000154.1, read on the forward strand.
CTGTTGCGCAATAATGAAACAGGGCTGTCTACTTTACAGAACGAATTACGCTTTATCCGCTCTTACTTCGGATTACTGAAGACGAGGCATGGAGAAGCAGTTCAATTCCAGATAGAGACAGATAAGCGCTATGATAACTACCTGTTGCCGTCATTGAGCCTGCAATTGCTGGTGGAAAATGCGGTAAAGCATAATGTATTGTCGAAGAATATTCCGCTTACGATCGAGATATTCACCACAGCCGGAAACAAACTGGTGGTGAATAATAATCTTCAGCGGCGAACGGTAAAAGGTTCGTCCAACAAGATTGGCCTGGAGAATATCAGGGCGAAGTATGAACTGCTGAAACAAAAAGGTTTCCAGGTGATGGAAGATAACAAAAATTTTACGGTGGTATTGCCACTGATCTGGGATAACGGGATGGAAAAGAAATGGGGTAACCTGCAAACAAATCGCGAGCGGATCACTAAATTAGGGGAACGGATCGGAAAATGAAGACAGCTTAAACCTTTAAATTTAAAAACACGTTTTCCTCTTTAAACTCTTGTAACATGAAAGTATTGATTGTAGAAGACGAAGAACTTGCCGTTAAGAAACTGAGGAAAACCCTTGCGTCAGTGGATCCTGATGCGGAAGTGGTGGGTGTGGCTGACAGTATTATGGCGACAGTTAAATGGATCAACGAACATCCGTTGCCGGATCTTATACTGATGGATATCGAATTGTCTGATGGACAGAGTTTCGAAATATTCAACCGGGTTGCGATCAAATGCCCGGTAATATTTACGACTTCCTATGATGAATATGCGTTAAAAGCTTTTAAAGTAAATAGTGTTGACTATCTGCTGAAGCCAATTCAGAAAGAAGACCTGGAAGCTGCGCTACAAAAAATGCATCAGCTGAAGGATATGTATAAAAAGCCGGACTCGAAACAGGATATGAACATCGAAAGCCTGGTGAAAGAACTGCAGGAAAAACTGCAACTGAAGGATTACAGGAAACGCTTTCTCGTAAGGCATGCTCAAAAGCTCGTGTCCGTGGATACCGAAGAGATCGCTTATTTCTTCAGCGATGGCAGGTTGAATTTTTTTAAAACCCATGATAATAAAAAGTTCGTGGTTGATTATACCATGGATGAACTGGAAGAAATGCTCGATCCGCAGCGTTATTTCCGTATCAGCCGATCATTCTATATCTCCGTAAGCAGTGTTGAACAAATACATGACTACTTTGGAAACAGGCTGTTGTTGCATCTGCGCCCGGCAGTAGATAAGGAATCTATTGTGAGCAGGGAGAAGGTGACGGATTTTAAAAAGTGGATGGGTAAGTGAGAAGTAAAAAGGAAAAAGTAAAAAGTCAAAAGTAAAAAATAGACTCCGGCAAACGAAGAATATTCAACTCGCCGAAGTCCATTTTTTACTTTTGACTTCTCACTAAACAGGAATCAGGAGGATGATCGCGATGCCGTTTTTGTCGTACTGAATATCAGCTTCTGCATGAATGTTCTTCGAGCGGCTGTTGATCTCGCGGATGCATCTTTCTATGTCGTCAACTTTTGAATCCATTCGGGCGGTAGCGTCCTGAAGTTTCAGCGACAGTTTGTTTCTGAAGATATCTATATTGATCAATGTGTCGCGCCCTTGCGCATATTCCGCGATCATACGTAAGCCTTCTTTGAAGACGAGGAAGAATTCATTCCTTACTTTCATATCCATTTTCAGGGAATGGATCTTTTTGTCAACCGAAAGTTCGATCACGGAGCCATAGCGTTGTTTCATTGCGTCGGTAAACTCCATCATACGCAGAATGGTTTTTTCCATACTGTCATTTTCGGGATCTATACTCCATAAGATATCATCCATTGCAACGATCATATTCTGACTTTTGCTGCTGATCTGATCAATGTATTCTTTTGACCTGTTGATGTCTTTGTCGGCTTTTATCTTCGCCATTTCACCGAGCAGATTGATATGGCTGAGGGTAGTGGTTACATCTTTGTGCAGGTTATTCGCGATCTCGGTTCTCACTTTTTGCAAAGCTTTAAGCCGTTCTACGCGTTCCCTGTCTATCCAGTAAAGTACAGTGATGGCCAGCAGTACCAGCAAGCTGTAGAACCACCATGTTTGCCAGAAGTGTGGCGTGATAACGATCGGGATCCGTGTAATGTTCTTCCCGATATTTCCTTCTGCGTCTTCACTTCGGAGGAGGAAGGTATATTTTCCTGGAGGAAGATAGGTATAAATCGCCTGGTTCGTGTTATCCGCTATCCGCCAGTCTTTATCGATATCTTCCATTTTATAGCTGATGCGGTAAGTTGCATTGTAGCTCAGACCGGAAAATTCGAAAGTGATGGAGTTCTCATGCGCATTCAATTGAATAGTGCCTTTAGCCAGCACTGAGTCTGCCAGCAGAGGTTTATTCATTACCTTGATCCCGGTAATTACAATATCAGGAGATGGATTGTTTATTTTTACTTCGTCAGGATTGAAAATGACAATTTGATTATCGGAGCCAAAGATGATGCGTCCGTCAGGAAGTACATAAGATGCCGCAGGTATGAAGTGGTCATTGGCAATTCCATCTATACGGTCAAAGTGAATGAAGATACCGTTCTTCGGATTCACGCGGAAGATCCCGCCGGTAGAGGAGACCCAAATGTATCCGGTACGATCACGTTCAATAGCGGTGATATATGCCGGAGTGGACTGTGGGTTGGGGATCGCCCGGGTAATTCTTTGTTGCTTTGTATTGTAGAAATGCAGGCCGCCAGCTCCGATCACGATCGTGCTGTCATCATATTGAATAATACCGGAAGCCGAGTGCCACAGCAAACGTTTTTCAGGTGGTTCATTCATGCCGAAGTGCTGAATAACTTTATCGGTGGATGGATCGATCAGGTACACTCCCTGGCCCGTTGTACCAACCCAGATAAATCCGGCTTTATCGAGGAAGAGTTTTACGACCTGTGTAGCGGTAACATCTTTGACATTGCTTATTCCTTCACTGAATGTTTTCTTTCCTTTGGCTGCATTCCATTTCAGCAAACCGATGCTCTGAGTTCCTATCCATAAATTTCCGTACCTGTCTTCCACTACCTGGCGGATGGTACGATTTTTAAATGCAGGAGGATTAAAATATTCAACACTTCTGGTTTGCTGGTTTACTTTGAAGATGCCGGGCTGGGATCCCATCCAGATAATATTTGTATCTACGAGGGAGGCAGACATGCCCCACATCCATGGGCTGGCTGATTCTTTAAATCCTTTGATATTGAGAGGTGTGGGGTTCAGGTTCCGGTCATACCGATACAGACCGTCATTCCAGGTGCCTGCCAGCAAACCTCCATCTGCGGTCTGGATAAAAGACATCACGGATCCCTTTCCCGGAGCGTTCATTTCCCGGTTGGTATGAGGGATATTGGTGAAGAACTGCGAAGCTGGAGAAAACCTGTACAGCCCATTGTTTCCGGTTGTTACCCAGATATTGTCTTCACGATCCTCACAGAAATCTGAGATCCCTTCGAACGAAATACTTTGTTCGTTGGAATATTCGTTGGAAACGCGCTGGATCTTTTTTTCTTTTTCGAGAAAGCGGCCAAACACACCAAGCCCGCGGATCCAAACGGAGCCATCCCGTTGCTGCATATATCCGCGCGTTTCGTGATATTCCCGGATGTCCAGCGTGTATCGTTCGACGATGAATTCTTTTTTATTCAGATCGTACAGGAAAACATTCGGATCGCCATCGATCCAGCTGTCAAACCAGAACCGGTTATTGGCATCGAAAAAAACGTTCTGAGGGAAAGTGAACGTTCCCATTCCCGGTATAAGGGGATTGGCCGGAGACTTGTCGGAGGGATGAAAGGTTTTTTTCAGTTTTGAATTATAAACCTGGAAACCGCTGTCATGCCCCATCCAGTAATTGTCTGAGCCTTTCTGATGGATAAAGCTGACCAATTTTGTTTCGTCAGGCAGTGGAATGAAGTTTGCCTTTCGGTTGAAGCGGTTGCTCTCTTTATCCAGCGTAACAAAGGATTGCCGGAAATAATGGATGAAAAAATTTCCGTTGCCGTCTTCGCTCAACCGGCGTTCGCCGAGCTTCATCCAATCGGAGATATCATCGATTGGCACTTCTTTGTAAGTGAACTGCCTGGTGTCGAAAATTCCTACTTTCCCGTCTCCGGTCAATACCCAAAGCCTTTTTTGCTTATCGAACAGCAGTTGCTGGATCAGGCTGTGGGGAACGGTACTTGAATCATTTTTCAGCCGTCTGAAAGTTATATAGCGCGAACCATCGAACCGCTGCAAACCATTGTTCGTTCCAATCCAGATAAAACCTGTTTCATCCTGTATCACTGATGTTGTTTCGTTGGAGGCGAGGCCACCTGCCGGACTGTAATGGGTAAAGGAATATTGTTTTGTATCCTGACCCAGCGTCGTGCAGGATACAAGCAGCAACATGATCAGGAACGTATGCAGCCTGGGATGGGGCAAAGTGTGTGTTTGTCAGCCAAATATAATTAATCAACCCTCAAAACGCAGTTTTGCGGAGTTGAATTGCGGCTGGCGGGGATGAATTGATGAAATGGGGTGATGATCTGAAGGGTTGATCGGTGTCAGTTGTCAGTTGTCCGTTGACCGTTGACCGTTGTCCGTTGACCGTTGACCGTTGTCCGTTGACCGTTGTCCGATGGCCGATGGCCGATGGCCGATGGCCGATGGCCGATGGCCGATGGCCGATGACCGGCGAATAACTAAAAGAAAGGTAATCGTTGAAAACGATAACCTTTCTTTTAGTTTATTCGCGAAGATTCAATTAAACAGTTAGGTTGTTTACCCGCGGTCACGGAAAACGGTCAACGGTCAACGGCCATCGGCCATCGGTCAACGGACATCGGCCATCGGTCAACGATCAACGGACAACGGTCAACGGACAACGATCAACCGACAACGATCGCCTCAATTCGCCAATATTTTCCCGCAGTTCATTCGTGCGCTTATTGCGTCGCGATGCCACGCTTTGCAATTTTGTGTTGTCAAACCATTGACCATTTAAACCTTATTCCATGCAACGCTGCAATTTATTCACTCATTCTCACAAAGGTCTGCGGGCCCTGCTTTATGATACAGGCATGGAGCTGCTGCATACCGATCTCTGGAATGTAGAAGATACCGGTAAGATGATTATCCGCATGCGCGAGATAATTTCTTTGTTCGGCAAACATTCATATGGGGAGCATTGCATAGTATTGAGCGCAGTAAAAAACTATGAGCCATCCCTGGCTGATGCTTTTGAGCAGGACCATGCGCGTGGCCGTGAACTGGCGGAGGAACTGTCGGCCGTCCTTACCGCTTATGAAACGGCGTCTGTGATCACGGATAAAGCGTGGTTCGCTGAAAGAATTACAAAGGCGTATAACAGGCTGCTGGTATTCCATATTGATGTTATGGGAAAGGAAGAGGAAGTGCTGATGCCGATCCTGTGGCGGTACTACAACGACCGGGAGCTGCTTAACATGAAGAAACAGGTCTTGTCTCACCTGCCGGCACCCTTCCAGGTCAAAATGAACAACTGGATGTTGAAAGGGATGAACATCGGAGAAATAGTCGGTTGGTTAAAGCATGTTGAAGAAAGCAGTGGGGAATTCATTTATGAAGCATTGCTTAATTCGGCAGAGATCTCGCTGTCATGGCAACGGTTTGACATGGTGATCAAAGGCCTTGAGGAACACATTGCCGCAGCTTAATCTTAAACTACCGACCATGCATTTATTTCTTACGAGACAATTGATGGCAGCTGCGTTTCTGTTAAGCGCAGTAACGCCAGGGCGGGCATCCATCCCGGTAAAGGATGAGATCCCCGCAGGTGTTCAACCTTTATTACCGAGAGGAAAATGGCTGAACGGAACTTTTTCAATGAGTAACTGGTGGTCTTACGATGGAAAGCAATATGTAGGGAATCCCTACAGCCAGTCGATCGCCTTTAACTTTTCGGAGAAAGATAAGTCAGAGTTCTTTCTTGTGATCAAAACGCATACGGGGTATTGCAGCACAGAAGCATTCACGTATCTGAAAGGAACGGTGAAATTTACTGAAGGAGAACGTTCTTTTGTTTTTACGCCTGCGATGGGCAGCTACCGGGGATTCTACTCCTGTGCATCCGGGAGCAATTTTAACAGGCCGGCGAAGCAAGCAGAACTGAAGCCGGTAAAATATTACTGGAGCATGGAAAAAGACAGCCAGGGCGCGGATATGCTCGTGATCCGTTTTAACAATGATCCTACTTCCGCAGGTAGTTATTTTAAAAAGGGCGAATGGTAAACATCCTCCATTGTTTTTAACGAAGCAGTAGGGGTTAATGGCAAAAAGATTGTAATTAAAAATAAAACTGAAGCGATGAAGAATATATTCACTTTACTCGAGGTTGCCTTTATTGCAGCTAACCTTATGATAAAAAGAAACCCAAAAGAACAACTGTTTACAAGTATCGGATCTGTGCTTTGATCGATGCCAGACCATCGTTTGTCTGTGCCATCCGCACAACAATCGGTTTACTTGAGATAATTTGTTTTATCCAAAGCTACCTTCCTGGTGGCTTTTTTACTATTTTGACGCGTCATTGGTCTTGCTTTTCAGTTTGTGGCAACAATAACATTTGCTGCACAATAAAATAAGCTTATCGAAAACCAGTTTTATGCGAATACTTCTTTTGGGTGCTACAGGAAGAACGGGAAAACTATTACTGACGCAGGCCTTGCAGCGGCAGCATGAAGTGATGGCTCTTGTCAGAGATCGCAGTAAGATCAGGATCACCCACCCAAACCTGCAGGTGATGCAGGGGCATCCGGCAGACCGTGCCTGTTTGAATACAGCCATGAAAGGATGTGATGCTGTGATCAGTACGTTGAATATTTCAAGGTATAATGATTTTCCCTGGACTCCTTTGCGTACACCAAAAGACTTTTTATCTAATGTAATGTCGCAGGTCATCTCACTAACCGGCACGCATGGTATACAACGGATCATTTTTACTTCCGCATGGGGAGTGGGAGATTCAGAAAAGGATATACCTGGTTGGTTTCGCTGGCTGGTGAGTAAAAGTAATCTTCGCTATCCTTACCAGGATCTTTACCGGACAGAAGAACTGTTGAAAGCGACCGCACTGCAATGGACAGCTGTGCGCCCCGTAGTGCTGACAAACAGGAGAAAGATCAGTACCGCGAAAGTGACAATGGGGAATGATCGTGTTCCTTCGCTGTTTATTAGTCGTGCGAGCGTAGCTTCTTTTATGCTGGATGCATTGGAGCAAAAGTTATATGCAGGTGAGA
>JBEVKW010000155.1:0-10105 GCA_040509495.1 Chitinophagaceae bacterium
GAATGTGTCTTTTAATAATTCACTCGTACTACAGCCCGACTACCGGTTGAAACTCTCGATCAAAAGAAATGAACCGCAGGCATTGGATAAATGCGAAGTGTGTTTCTGGGGCCAGGATGTAACCACACAGGTGATGAAAGGACTGAAAGAAGAGCTGGATACCACCAGGGCAGTGATGACCCGCACTTATGGAAATGTAGATCTGAGACCGCAATTCCAGATGCTCTGGGATCAGCTTTCAAAGGCCTATAATATTTACGAAATGGGCTGGCTGCAAATGAACCCGCAAAAGATCCGGATCAATAATCTTTATGCAAAAGATGACTCTTTATATGTGAATCTTGGCCTGGCCGCCAAACCGGTAGTAAGCTTCGAAAAACCCTCTTCAGCATCCACAAAAGTGCCGAATATGGGTGAGCTCGGCCGGCAGCGCGGGTTCGCGATCTTTCTCGACGCAACACTGAACTACGATTCCTTAAGTACCATCATTAACCGCCAGCTGGTAAACAAAGAATTCGATTTCAATAAAGGACCCGTTAAGAAGAAATTCATCATTAAGGAGGTAAGTCTGTCCGGCGCCGGTAATGAGAAACTGATCATCAGGATCGATTTCGGGGGAACAGATAATGGTACATTATACCTGACAGGCAAACCGGTCTATTCGCCGGAAACGCATATACTGGAAGTGAAGAATATCGACTTTGACATCTATTCCAAAGATGCGTTACTGAAAACGGCGGAATGGTTGTTCAGCCGCAGGATCATTAACGAGGTGGCTAAACAGACACGTTTCGATCTCAACACATATATAGACTCTGCAAAGATCCAGATCAATCAGCAATTGAACAGGGAACTGACCAAAGGCGTAACCAGCAAAGGTAAAATTGACGATATTCAACTGATCGGCATCTATCCGCTTGGAAAAGCGTTGGTGATCCGCAGCAATTGCAGCGGCGAACTGGCCATCAAAGTGGATTCGATCGACTTCAGTCTTTGATCTCCTCCGGAGGAGTACTCATCTTGAAGGAAAAATTTCGTTGTGCTATATAGCTCGTAACAACCACAACCAGCACCGTGAACACCTGTGCGATCACCGGATAAATGTGGAAGTATTCCACCAGGATCTTCAGCATGATATAATTCAACGCCAGGTTGAACAGGCACACCATAAAGTAGCGGAAAAATTGCTTCGATGCGGCAATATCAGAATCGCTGAACACGATGAACTTCATCAGCAAAAAGCCAAAAAGAACATTAAAGATAAAAGAGAAGATCAGCGCAGCAACGTGCGCTTTCATGGCATAAAAGCCAAAATCGAATGTTTGCTCCCGAAGAATATATTTGAAAGAAACGAAATAGATCAGAAAGCCGCACAACATGTTCACCCCTCCGCAAACGGCATATCTGAACGTCTGCAGGTTCATGATCTTCTTAAAAGGCGGGTGAAAAAAGTCAATCAGTGGCAATAAAAAGCCGGTAGCGCTGTGAATTTGTTTCTTCATCGGGGTAAAAATATTACAAGTTCGGGATTTGAAAGCCAGAAACGACATAAAGTTAATATGGCCCCGATTAGCCGGCAGTCCGAATGCAGCGGTCCAAAATGAAAAAATTCTTAAACCCTGATCGATGCGGGTGTGCCGTTCCAAACTGGTAAACCCAAGATGTAAACCCATTGACTGCAACCAGTGCGGCAGAGTTTCAACAAAGAAATCGCCTTCGCCCCCTTGCTATCCTTAGAGTTCATTCTCTACCTCCACGTGGCTCTGGCAGACATTTGCCAGGGCATGCTTCTTATACACCAAACAGAGATCATTGACATCTTTGTCAGATAACCCCCTTACTTTTCATATTTTTGCCGCCAAAACACAGACGGATGGGCATTGTAAAGCAGGTAAAACCATTGATCGTAAAGGCTCTGAGCGATTTATACAGCTATGAGACCGCAGAAAATGAGCTTACCATTAATATAACCAAACCAGAATTCGAAGGTGATTATACCCTGGTTCTCTTTTCTTTTGTAAAACAGCTGAAGAAATCTCCGGAGGCCCTGGGTAAGGAGATCGGGGAATACCTGGTAGCTAATAACGCAGAACTCTTTACGGCGTTTAACGTGATAAAGGGATTTTTAAACCTGACGATCGCGGACGCCTACTGGCAGAACTTTCTTCTTTCTTCACATAACGATCCCAACCACGGCCGCAAACAGCCTTCCGGCAAGAGTGTAGTGGTGGAATACTCCTCTCCCAATACCAACAAACCCCTGCACCTTGGGCACCTGCGCAACAACTTTCTCGGTTGGAGCGTCGCCCAGTTGTTAAAAGAAACAGGTTATGATGTGGTTAAAACCGCCATCCTGAACGATCGGGGCATTCATATCTGCAAATCAATGGTGGCCTGGCTGCAATTCGCCAATGGAACTACACCTGATTCGACAGGGATAAAAGGCGACCATTTCGTAGGCGATTATTACGTTCTTTTCGGAGTGGAGCATAAAAAGGAAATGGAGACATTGATCGCTGGCGGCATGTCAAAAGAAGAGGCGGAGAAAAACGCACCGCTCATGCTTGCCGCACAAAAAATGCTCCTCGATTGGGAAAACGGCGATCCTGCTGTACGCAATCTTTGGGAAAAGATGAACAGTTGGGTGTACGAAGGCTTCAATGAAACTTACGCCAAGATCGGCAGCGATTTTGACAAGAATTATTTCGAAAGCGAAACATATCTCCTCGGTAAAGAATTCGTGGAAGAAGGATTGCAGAAAGGCGTTTTCTATAAAAAAGAAGATGGCAGCGTCTGGATAGACCTGACGGCCGATGGCCTGGATGAAAAACTCGTTTTAAGAAAGGACGGCACTTCCGTATACATCACGCAGGACCTTGGTCTTGCTGATGAAAAGTTTAAAGAGTTTCACTATGATCAAAGCATTTATGTGATCGCCGATGAACAGAACTATCACATGAAGGTGCTGAAGCTTATACTACAGAAGCTGAATAAACCATATGCGGATGGCATCTATCATCTGAGCTATGGACTGGTTGAACTTCCCACGGGAAGAATGAAAACCCGCGAAGGCACGGTGGTTGATGCAGATGATATCATAGAAGAGCTCAAGAAAGTGGCACGCGAAAAAACGGAAGAACTTGGAAAGGTAAAAGATTTCAACCCCGGTGAGCTGAATGAACTGTATGATACCATTGCATTAGGCGCATTGAAGTTTTTCCTGCTTCGTGTCGATCCTAAAAAGAAAATGGTCTTCAATCCGGAAGACAGTATCGACTTTCATGGATTTACGGGTCCATTCATTCAATACACGCATGCGAGGATCAAATCTATCCTGCGGAAAGAAACGCCAGGCCCTGCTGCAGTAAAAGCTTCAGCAGCATTATTGCCCAAAGAAAAAGAACTGGTGGTATTGCTCGAACAATATCCTTCAGTTGTTGAACAGGCGGCCACCGAACACAACCCTTCCGCTATAGGCTTATATGTATACGACGTAGCGAAAACATTCAGTTCTTTTCTGAACGACCACTCTGTATTACACGCAGATTCTGAAGAGAAGAAACAAGTTCGTTTGCAGATCAGCATGCTCGCAGGAAATGTAATTGCTGCAGGAATGTCTTTACTTGGTATACGTGTACCGGAACGCATGTAAGGATCGGTATCTCCCGGAATTAGGCAGCGATGGATCTGTGTAGTGAAGATCGCAAAGAAAGCAAAGGACCGCAAAGCACGCATTGAAAAACTTACTAAAGGTAATTTTCATTGCACATTTTGCGGTCCTTTGCTTTCTTTGCGATACTTAATACGCCGATCAGCTATATCAGAGGCCTCCCGGCATTTGTTTCTTTTGTTTCAATGAAGCAAGAGCCGGATCCATTTCAATTGCTTTATCGCACAATTGCTGTCCTTTATCCTTCTCTCCTTTTTTCTGATAGCACATGCCGATCATATATAAAGCGGATGCATTCTGTTTATCGTAAGCAAGCATCTGATCCCAATAGTCCATCGCTTCCACATATTTCCCTTTGAAATAGTAAGCTTCAGCTAACATATTCAGGATGTTCATGTCACTTGGTCTTTTCTTCAGGATCTCTTTGATAATGGCAACGCCCTGTTCAAGGTCGCCGGCATTCAGGTAGGCAATACCAAGATTTTCCAGGTAATCATTGTCGCGCTTATACCCTTTCTCACCCGCCAGCAGGATATATTTCAATGCGTTCTTATCTTCATGCATGGCGTAATAGATCAACCCAAGCTCATACATCCAGTTGTTCTTTGAAGGGTCCAGTTCAACGGCCTTCACAAAATAGGGAATGCTTTGCTTGTAGTTCTGCATGTCAGCATAACTGCGTGCGATCATGTAAGGTACTTCTGCATTGGTTGGATCTTCTTTCGCTGCAATGGCAAGGTGCTTCAGCGCTTCTCCGTAGTTCTCCTGGTCATAGCTTACTTTGCCAACAAAGAAACTGATCTTTTCAGACGGATCAGCCTGCTTCAGTTTTCCTGCGTACAGGATGACATCATCGTGCTGGCGAAGGTTATAGGAAAGATTCATCAATTGCTTGTAAGTAGCGGCTGAGTTATCACCCAGTTCGTTCAGTTTTTTATAATGCTCCCTTGACTGGGGATATTTACGGAGATCGAAAGTAGCCAGTGCGAGCTCTGCCACAATCTCCCTGTTATTGCGATCATAAGCGGCAGCTTTCTCAAAATTCTTTAAGGATTCCAGCTTGCGGCCGTTCGTCTTTTCTTCTATACCTTTTTGGAAAAAATAATTAGCACTGTCAGACAGAGCGTCTGAGGGTTGAGCGGCAGCGGCCAGACTGCAAAGAAGTCCCAATACGGGTAGGTTTTTTAGGATCATCGGAGTATGGATTTTAATAGTAAATCGTCGGATTTCAAACAATTCAGGTGCCTTTCGGCAAATGAACTAACGCTAAAATAGATCATTTATTTGATAATTATAGCCCCTAATGGGGGCAAATTTAGCAGCAGCCGGTATCTTAACGAGTCTTTATCAACTAATTCAGACCTGATCTCCGGGTTGAAAACATCGCCTGTTCCCCAGAACTGTTGATTATCACTATTAAAGAGCTCTTTCGAGTAGGGCTTTCCCTCAACGTATACTTCCCAGTCGAGCCGCACAACGGGCGTCATATTAAGAATAATCAACAGGTCGTCAGCCTTATCTTTTCCCCGCCGCCGAAAAGATATTACAGACTCCTGCCGGTGGTTCATATCAATCCAATCAAAGCCTTGCTGGTCGAACTGCAGCTCGTGCATGGCGGGCTCTGACCTTAAGAGTTCGTTCAATGCCTGCACGCAATCTTTCATTTTGCGATGGGGGTCGTGTTGAAGAAGCGGCCAGTTCAGTTCTGATTTGTAGTTCCATTCCGTTGTCTGTCCGAATTCATTACCCATAAAGAGCAGCTTTGCTCCCGGGTGCGTCCACATATATGAATACAGTAACCGGAGGTTGGCAAATTTCTGCCATTCATCTCCCGGCATTTTATAGATCATCGGGCTTTTACCATGAACCACTTCATCATGGCTGAGTGGAAGCATGAAGTTCTCATCATAGTAATACATCAGGCTGAAGCCGAACTTATCCTGTGCACCAGATCGCTGCAAGGGGTCCAGGTTGAAATAGTCGAGTGTATCATGCATCCAACCCATCATCCATTTCATACCAAATCCGAGTCCGCCATTCCAGGTTGGCCGTGTGATGCCTGGCCAGTCGGTTGCTTCTTCCGCGATCGTCTGCACATCAGGAAAATCACGATAGATGGTTTCATTCAGGTCTTTAAGAAAAGCGATCGCCTCCAGATTACCATCGCCGCCATATTCATTCCGTTCCCACTCTCCTTCTTCCCTTGAGTAATTCAGTTTTAACATGGAGCTGACTGCATCCACACGTATTCCGTCGATATGGAACATCTCCAGCCAGAAGCGCGCGCTACTGATCAGGAAAGATTTTACTTCGCCACGTTTGTAATTGAATATGTAACTGTTCCAGTCGGGATGAAATCCTTTGCGCATATCAGCATACTCATAGGTATGTGTTCCATCGAACATGAACAAGCCATGTGCATCATACGGGAAATGTGAAGGCACCCAGTCGAAGATCACGCCGATGCCTTCCCGGTGAAATGCATCGATGAGTCGCATCAATCCCTGTGGATCACCAAATCGTGATGTTGCAGCGAAAAACCCGATACACTGATAGCCCCAGCTGCCGTCAAACGGATGTTCCATCACCGGCATAAACTCCACGTGGGTGAATCCCATTTGCTTCACATAGGGAACAAGCAGTTCACACATCTGATCATATGTATTGTAGCGTTCTTCGTCACCCGCATCTGGTCGCTGCCAGCTTGCAAGATGCACTTCATACACGCTCCAGGGTGCATTCAGCGCATTATGCTTTTGACGGTTCTCCATCCATTCCTGGTCATTCCACTCGTAATACAGATCCCAGGTGATCGAGGCCGTGTAAGGGCGACGTTCCCAAAAATTAGCGAGCGGATCTCCTTTCTCGATTTCCCGGCCTTCAAATCCCGTTATATGATATTTGTATGCTTCTCCGAGTTTGAAGCCCGGAATAAAGCCTTCCCAGACCCCACTGTTGTCCCATCTTGGTCTTAAAGGAAACTGATGTGGTTTCCATTCGTTGAAGTGACCGATCACGGATACTTTGGTGGCGTTTGGTGCCCAAACCGCAAAATACATTCCCCAAACATTGTTCACCTCTACGGAATGGGACCCGAACTTTTTATAGATGGAATAGTTCGTTCCATTTTGAAAGTTATTGACGTCCTCATCCGTTAACATCGAATAGTTCCATACAGGATTACCCGTATCCACGAAATGAGTTTCCTCGTATTTATTTTTATGACTCGCCAATGGGAATATTTTTTCGTTAATTTCTTTCGTTTTACGATCTAATGCCTTTCTTATCCCGCAGTTACCAGTGTTTATAAAACTTTTTCTATGGATTATGGTGGTTTATGCGTCTGAGAAACAACTTACGTCTTTTTATTGAAATATTAACAGCGCCAAACGGATTCCATCCGTGATTAACAACCGGAAATCAGCATTTTTGCGTCGTTCATATAAATATTGCATATAGTACCCTGACGTATCAATATTTTGCACTCAACCAAAAACCGCCATGAGAGCCTTACTACTCGTAACACTTGTTTGCATTACGCAAATTGCTTTTTCACAAACATCATCTATCAAAGGAAGTGCCCGCGACACGTTAGAGAAGAAAAATCTTTCTAATGCTGTCATAAGTCTGCTGAAACCTGCTGACTCCACGCTGGTCAAATTTACCCGTACCAATGCAAATGGCAACTTCAACCTGGGCAATCTTGATGGTGGAGAATACATCATGCTCGTTACTTTCCCCAAGTTTGCTGATTACTCAGACAGGATCAAACTCCCTGCCGGAGAAGAATTGAATCTCGGCGCGATCCCGCTTACTCCAAAAAGTCAACTCTTATCCGAGGTGATCGTTCGCGCGAATAACACCATCAGGGTGAAAGGCGATACAACCGAATTCACAGCAGACAGCTTTAAGGTGCGCGAAGGCGCTACGGTAGAAGAACTGCTGAAAGTGATTCCCGGCATGTCTGTAAACAGTAAAGGCGAAGTAACCGCACAGGGTAAGCGCGTAGATAAAGTACTGGTGGACGGTGAAGAATTCTTCGGTGCCGATCCCACTATCGCTACACAGAATATCGGAGCAAAGGCTGTAGATAAAGTTCAGGTCTATGAAACAAAATCCGAAGCAGATCAGTTAAAAGGGATCGGTGCCTCGGGTGATGGTAATAAGACTATTAATATTAAGTTGAAAGAAAGTGCGCGAAAGGGATATTTCGGGCGTGTGGAAGGCAGTACCAACTTTGACAACCTGAACAATGCAAAGGTGATGTTCAACCGGTTCAAAGGAAATAAGAAGTTCTCTGTATACGGCACAAAAAGTAATATCAATACAGGAAGCCTCGGTTGGGAAGACCGCAACAAAATGGGCATTGAAGACGATTATGAGTATGATGAACTGATGGGCTATTATTATAGCTATGGTGATGGAGACAGTGAATTCAATGACTGGTCACTCCGTGGCTTACCGAATGCGTATACCGTAGGTGCTTTGTTCGGCGACAAATGGAAAGAAGACAGGAACAAGCTTAACCTTTCTTATTTGTATAACAGGCTCGGTACAACGAATACAACGATCACCAATTCACAAACACTTCTTGAAGACACTACTTTCTTTAATAACTCCCGGTCTTCCAGCAGAGGCATTTCCCAACAGCATTCTGCAAATGGTAAATATGAGTGGAAGCTTGATTCCCTTACGTCATTCAAATACACCGCGGCGGGTTCTTACCGCCTGAAAGATAACCAGACCGTAAGCTATAGTGAAGCACTGGACGAAAACAACCAGTTTGTAAATACCAATGACCGCACAAATTCCGGAGGTTCTACCAAAAAGCAACTCGACAATGTATTCACTTACAAACAACTTTTCAAGAAGAAGAACCGCCAGTTGCTGACCACACTGCGCCTTGGCCTGATCGAAGATGAGTCAGATAATCTGCTGCAGTCAACAACACGCTTCTATAAAAATGGCGTAGTCGATTCAACAGATGTGATCGATCAGCAAAAGATCAATACCGGCAGTTCTACCACCTACGGTGCAAAAGTTACGTTCAATGAGCCGCTGAATAATGAATGGAACATCGTAACAGAATACAGCTTCAACAAGAACGTTTCTGAATCACGCCGTAACAGTTTTGATAAAAGTGCTGATGGAAAGTACAGCGATTACAACCAGACCTTCAGTAACAACTTTGATCTTGATGCCACCTCCAACAGCGGAAGCCTCCTTGCACGTTACCAGGGCAAAAAGCTGAGAATGGCATTTGGCTCAGGTCTTTCAGCAATACAGCTGAATATGAAAAACCTGGATAACCAGGTAAGAAATAAATACAATTTTACAGGATTCACACCTACCGTTCAGTTTGGCTATAATCTCAAAACGCAAACCCGTATCGGTGTAACCTACCGTGGTAATACGGTGCAACCTTCGCTGAGCCAGTTGCAGCCGTTGCCGAATAACAGTGATCCGTTGAATATCTACGTGGGTAATCCGGACCTGAAAGTTGGGTTTAACCACAATATCAATATCAACTATAACGACTATAAAGTATTAAGCGGAAAGTATACCTATATGGGAATAGGCGCAACTTTCAACGATAATGCCATTACACAATTCAGCACAGTTGATTCTTTCGGTAAAAGAACCTACAATCCGATCAACGTGGACGGAGGTTATAGCTACTATCTCTATGGCGGCTGGAACTCGGGTCAAAGCCCTAAGAAACTGAACCACGAGATCAGACCTGAGATCAACGGAGGCCGGAATGTGAACTTCATCAATGGCCAGCGTAACATGAATACGTATGGTACTTATGGCTTGACCTATTCTGTGAACTATAATTTTCCAGAGAAATTCAACTTCAACATTGGCCCTTCCCTTACCAGGAATATTTCCAAATCATCTCTCAGGCCTAATGCCAATAATAATTACTGGAGCTATGGAGGCCGCGCATATGCTTATGCAAAACTTCCATGGAACCTCGAGATCGATTCCGATGCCGAATTCAACCTTCGCCAGAAAACACCAGCCTTCGCCAACAACGTGAATATTATTGTGTGGAATGCAAATCTGTACAGGAAATTCCTTAAAGACAAATCACTTCGGGTTGGTGTCATCGCGCATGATATCCTCAATAAGAACATTGGTTTTGACAGGACCATCAACAGCAACTTTATCAATGAACAGCGTTACGACCGCCTGGCACGTTACTTCCTGGTCTCTGTGAACTGGACCTTCAACAAAATGCCCGGAAGCAAATAATCTTTACCAATCCTAACCGATAAATAATGACTAAGCGTATCTATATAACCATCCTTGCCGCCGCACTCAGCTATGGTGCAAAAGCGCAGCAGATCTTCCTCGATAAAGTCAGTATCGACTTTGCAAAAACCGTTTCTGTGTGGCCATTGATCAAAGAAATCGAACCTGAATGGTTTG
>JBEVKW010000156.1:0-30874 GCA_040509495.1 Chitinophagaceae bacterium
CTACATTGATGGAAAAAGTAAAGGGAAGGATCATCTGATTTTTAATCGTATTCTAATCCCGTAACTGAACAAAAACGAAACACTTCCATTAGCAACTCATTACCCTGATTTAATATTTCTCTTACATAAACGGGCATTGTGTTTGGATTGAATTGTATATAAACAATCACACAATGAAAACACTATTGCCCGGCATCGCAGTGATGCTACTGATCATGACCGGTTGTGCGAAGGAGCCTCTCGACAATCTTTCTCCGGAAGAAGCCCGCCTTTATATCACCAACCGGAATGACAGCGTTTCTTTTTCTTCCTATGCCACTTTTAGAATCACTGATTCTGTGGCCGTTATAAGTAACAATCAGCTCCAGGAACACGCCAGGACCAGCTATGATGCACAGTTGATCGAAGCTGTTGCAAACCAACTGACGCAGAAAGGATATACGCGTGTGCAGGCTGGTACAACTCCAGACATTGGCATCACGATCAACCGGGTATATAACGATTATTCGGGTGTGATCAGCTATCCCGATTACTGGGGCGGATTCGGTGGCTATTGGGATCCTTTCTACTGGGGATATCCCGGGTATGGGTATTATTTTCCCGGCATCATCGGTACCTATACCGTTACAGATGGAGCTGTTTCAATTGATATGTTCGATGTAAAGAACGCAGCATCCAATAACAGCCTGCGCTTTCTCTGGAACGGCCTGATCCGCGGCTCAGGAACGTTCGTCCAGGGAACTGTTAACTCCAGCGTACAGGCACTTTTTGATCAGTCACCTTATTTAACACGGAACTAATTCAAATTTATCAATCATGCGATCCTATAAAATATTTATGCTGTCTGCCCTGCTCATCACCGCCGCCGGCAGCTATGCTCAGAAAGGTGAATTCAGGGGTACGGCCAGTTATTCTGCAGCAATGCCTATTGGCAGCTTTAAGGACGATGTGATCTCCAAAACATCATTCCGTGGTGTTGACATCAACCTCCTCTACGGCGTAAGCGATAAGGTATCAGTAGGTTTTACAACAGGATACCAGGATTTCTATGAAAAATATCCCAGACAGGTATATAAATTGTCCGATGGAAGTGATGTTTCTGCCGTTATCTCCAATTCTGTACAACAAATTCCATTGCTGGCAACCGCGCGTTATAACTTTATGACTGAAGGCGCAATCCGGCCGTATGCACTCGCGGGACTCGGAGGGAATCTCGTGCTGAACAGGCAATTCCTGGGAGAATATTCCAATGATAATACAAGCCGGTTCGCGTTATCTGCAAGACCCGAAGTCGGCGTATTCTTTCCCTTTGGGAAAGATGCCGAAACAGGGATCAATGTTGGCGCATACTTTAATTATGTGCGCTATAACAAAGGCGATATAGACAATATGAACTCTGTTGGTATCAGACTGGGTATCGGTTTCCCGATGCGCAATTAACTGTTACCATTATTTTATGGCGAAGGCCCGGAGAACAACTCCCGGGCCTTTACTATGATAGCTTACAGTATATTTGCAAAAAACAACCTTGAGCAACCAACGGTCATTTCCTGCATCTTTATTAAGCGAGGATCCGCTTTATGTGTTTGCCTTAGAGATCGAGGCATCTGCTGAATTTTCTCATGCGGATACCTTATTCACCGGAGTGGGAAAGCTTCATACATCTTACAACCTGATCAAACGGATCGAAAAGCAAAAGCCTTCACTCATCATCAACCTGGGATCAGCCGGCAGCAATACCTTTCAGCGTGGCGAAGTGATCTGCTGCACCAGGTTCATTCAACGCGATATGGACGTCACAGCGCTGGGCTTTGAGAAATACCAGACCCCCTTCTCAGATGACCCGGTACTACTTGAACATGGGTATCAACTGGACCATCTTCCTTCAGGCATTTGCGGAAGCGGTGATAGTTTTGAAGTGGACCATCGGGTAACAATATACGATGTGATCGACATGGAAGCTTTTACGATCGCATGGATAGCCAAACAGGAGAACATTCCTTTCCTTTGCCTCAAATACATTTCAGATGGAGCCGACGGGAAGGCCGCCGAACACTGGCAGGAGGCCGTTAAACATGCAGCCCAGGCATTAAAAAAAGCATTAACAGAGATCCGTTAGAAATACGTTTCAGCCGTCAATCCAAAATTGATCAACAGGTTTTCACGACCGGTCCGCGAAAACCTGTTATAATTTACAGCGGTGGTAATACCCAGCCATTTGCGCAATTTCAATGTGAGACTGTTAGTAGAGCGGATGATATAATCATCGAACCGCGAAAGAGAGGGTTGCCAGAAATGCCCCCCGTCAAGTACGATCAGATCTTTCACTACGATATGATATTTTACCCGGAAAGAATTACGAAATGTCTGGTAAACATCCTTGGCCTGGTTAGGCAATTCCAGATCATTCGTTTCATATAATATACCGTCGCTGACAACAAGCTCAAGATCTTTCTTATTGAAGATATTATAACCAAGCCCCACACCTGCCTGTGCCTGGTAATTGATCTTCAGAGAATAGCTGGACGTAAATGTGGCGAGGCCCCAGTAATACAATTTTTGCGTATTCTTCAGCACATCGAAGTTCAACCCGGAAGAAAAATCATTATTGGTAAGATTTGCACCCTGGCGGCCGTATATCCAGCTATTCGTACTATTCAATGTGACGGATCTTCTGTTCACCGTAAATGAAACGCCATTGTTGAAGACGTAAGATCGCCCATCATTTGTCTTATTGAAAACCCCAGTAGCAGCATACTTAAGATGATAATGAGTACTGTCATTAAATTGAGCGGACAACTCAAACACACTGCAAAAGTTCAGGCATACGAGCAATAGCTTCACCATAAAAAATCTAACCATCAGAACACTCGTCTTTTTTTCTTTGCAAAGGTACGGCACAAATTTCAAACCATCTTTGCAGAGCCACGCTTGGCAGGTGACCTCAACATCATCACCCGGCGATCATACCGAGATTGGTTAAACATCAGCGTGCTCTACGCTAATGACGCTAATGACTCCGTATACTTTTTGAAATTATCCAGGATAGCCTGCCAACCCTGCCGTTGCATATCAAGTGAATGCTGGGTCTCAGCCTGGAAGGTTTCAACAACTCTTGTTGTATCACCATCCGCAGTAAATACGATCTCTGTTTTACGACCATCGCCCATCGTGTATTCAATCAATGAGTGGTGTTTCACCACATCATAAATACCACCGAAATCGAAGCTGAAGCTACCGTCTTTAGCAGCCATCGTTGTAGAAAAACTTCCCCCTTCACGAAGATCATTGGTGGCAGCCGGTGCATGCCAGTCGGCAGATGCCGCACACCAATTCATAATGTGTTCCGGCTGGTTCCATGACTCCCATACTTTTGCCACAGGTGCATTCACTACTGTTTCTACTGTAATAAAGTTCTTTGTTGCGGTTGACATAACTGATCAATTAATTGGTTATTGTTGTTTGACACTGCAAACATAAGACCCCTGAAGAAAATACCAAAGGTGTGTAAAGGACATAAGAAGGGGCGATTACGACTTGCAAGCACACATTGTCCGGGCGAATGATGAAGGTAATATGTGTTAAAAATTTCCAGCTGAAGCATCCACCAATAAACCATTAAGCCGACGACACTGCCCTCTTTTCAAACTCAAAACCTCACGCCGAAACTTCCCGTGATTGAATTATAATTACCGCGACTGGATGAAGATGCTTTTTGCTCACTCCCGTTCAATGGATAAACAATGTCCTGGATCATCATTTTTTCGAAACCCCAGTTATAAGAAGAAGATAGCCCGAGGTATACTTTTTTCCCGATACGGCATTCAAGGGTCATGCCTGCTTGAGCCAGGGAAAATACATTGGTCGGGTAGCGATACTCATACGCGTAATGTATGGTCACAACGCCGTTTTCATCAGTTGATTCAGACCAGGCAACTCCCCTGTCGTACCTGCCGGTAATATTTATCAGCAGCCCTCCATACGGTCGTACCGCTATCCTGTTATTAAAGAATTCCCATCTGCCGCCAACCCTGAAAGGGATCTGCGCGAAACGTCTCCCGGCACCACCCGATGATCCTTCTGCATCTATCCGTTGAATTCTTTCACTATATTGACGTGTATAGATCCCCGACTCAACATACAGATGCTTCCTGAGCATTTTACCAACAGTTAATCCAAAATAGCCGGAACCGGCATCTTCCGGTGCGCGGAATGTATTTCCGGGATCATCCATTTTATAATGGTCGTCAGACCATCCGGCCTCAACTGTCATAAAAAAACCGGATTGAGAAAAACTTTGAGAAGAAACGGCGAAGAAGAACAGCAGGATCAAAAAGATGCGTGGCATAGATGGTGGTATATAACAGTAAAATACCACACCGTTGACAAACCAGGCGGGAAAAATGGATCAATTGCGGTTTGGGAAGGTTGGAATGCGATTAGACTGCCCCGGGCGGCGTCAGGGATCCTGAGATTGCTGGTTTCAATACATACTGACCGGCTGTGCGGCTACCTGCTCAATGCGCGCTTAACCAATCGAGAATACGATCCGCATCTTCCATCCATGCGCCAGCCACCGGCGCGAAATGATTACACTCCCTCACCACCAGATCTACTGTTGAATAAAGGTTCTTGTAGCGATTGAAATTCTTTTTCACCTGCGACACTGAAACATAATGATCAAGGCTTCCGGCAAGCAATAGCAGCGGGCGATGTGCGACGGAAAAATCCATTATCACAGCGGGAGTCCATACTCCGCGCATTACGCGTTTAGATTCCGGAATTACCGTTTCATAATACGCATCCTTCTGCTCATCCAGTGTCATTCCGTTTGTAAAAAGTTGCTGCCATTTCCTGAATGGAAGAAGATATGTTCTATCGCTTGTTGACCTGAAGCCAACTGAATCGACATGCGCGCAGATGAATTTCAATTTATTAAAAACCGTATTTGCCGGCGATAAAGAATGAATAGCAACAGCCGCTGCAACAAGTCCGCGGTTAAGCAACAGCTGCGAGATCAAACCGCCCAGTGAATGACCGATCACGATCGGCTTTTCCTCCAGCTGGCTCACGATCGACGTGAAGTATCCGATCAGATCATTGATCGTAACGGCGGCAAGTACCGGATCCGGATGACGCTTACGCAAAGTCTCGGCATCCGCATTCTTTCCCGGCCAGGGCGGCGCTATGGCCGTATAACCTTTTTCCTCAAAATAACAAAGCCAGTTGTCCCAACAGGTATGACTGATATATGCACCGGTGATAAACACTACCGTCCTTGCCCCGATCGTTCTCATTGATTTATTTCCGTTTAGTATATCAGTCAACAATAGCTGATCCTGCAATACAAAACTATTCACAGAAGAATGGGGAAGCAAGGTCGGGATCAGTTGGTAAATTGTATATATCCGGCTAATGGCACCATAAGAAAACCGGCAGGCGCCGGTCAAATAAAAGCAGTAACTGATCAGTACCTGGATTTATCTATCCCCAGCTTTTTGATCCTGGAATTAAGTGTAGATACGTTCATTCCCAACATTTCTGCCGCACCACCTTTTCCGAAGATCTTACCGTTGCAGAGATCAAGCACAGCCTTGATATGTTCACGTTCATTTTCCTCGATCGTTTTCACTTTATATGTTGCTTGCTGATCTTCCGCCAGGCCTGGCGCTATAATATGATTGATTGTTTGCCCCTCGCAAAGCAAGACGGCTGTCTCTATAGTATGTTCAAGTTCGCGGATATTCCCCGGCCAGTCATACCGCATGAACGAATCCATTACTTTAGGGCTGATGGACCGGATCGTTCTTCCGGCTTTATGACTGTACACTTCCAGGAAATGATAGGCGAGCATATGGATATCTTCTTTCCTGTCACGCAACGCGGGCAGCGTCAACGGGAACACGCGCAAGCGATAGTAGAGATCCATTCTGAAGCGGCCTTCCGCCACTTCTTTTTCAAGATTCCTGTTCGTAGCCGCAATAACACGAACATCAATACGCAGTGTGGTGCTGGCGCCGATACGCTCGATCTCGCGTTCCTGCAGTACTCTTAATAATTTCACCTGGAGATCCGGCGGCATGTCCCCGATCTCGTCCAGGAAGATCGTTCCCTTATCTGCCTGCTCGAACTTCCCGATCCGCCTTTCCGTTGCCCCCGTGAACGCACCGCGTTCATGGCCAAAGAGGACTGACTCGATCAGCGTCGCCGGTAAAGCTGCACAGTTGATCTTTACCATAGGCTGTGAAGCCCTTCCGGAAAAGCGATGGATCAGTTCCGCGATCTTCTCTTTGCCTGTTCCGCTTTCTCCAAGGATCAGTACAGACGTATCCGATGGAGCCACGAGTTTCAGATGATGCAATACGGTCTGTAATCGCTGACTGTTCCCCACTATTCCGAAAAAGTTCTGCCCGGAAGAGACAGTAGCCGTAAGCTTTGGGGGAGCAGATTGGCCCACACCTGCTTCTTTGCGGATAATTGATTCGAGACTGTGATTATGAAGATAACGTGCCACCTCCAGTGTCACCAGTACATCTTTTTCCTTGAATGGCTTTACCAGGAAACCGTACGGATAGGTAGCTTTCGCCGCATCGAGCGTATCCTTATCTGAATTGGCTGAAAGGTAGATGAACGCGATGTTCATCTTACGCAGAATACGGGCAAGGTCAATTCCGGTTGAAGGCCCCTGCAGAAAGATATCGAGCAATACTATCTCCGGCCGGTCCTCCTCTATCAGTTGCAATGCCGCCTCCACGGAACGCGCGATACCGCAGGACTGATAGCCTGCCCTGACAAGGATCATCTCCACGTTGTTTGCTTCAATGAACTGATCTTCCACAATAAGGATCTTCTCTTTCATACCTCGGAATGATGATTGACCAGCCGCGCTGCGTATTTTATTTCAGGATTACACAGTACCACGGAATAGTTACAGGCTTAAAGATAATCGTGTTCGCGATTCCGCGTTGGATTCGATCCGGAAATTGTGATTAATATGTTTAGTAAGATCCGTACCGTTGATACAACCAGCGTCAGCTTCCTGCAAAGAAATCCTGATCAACGGCGTTTTACAGATGGGCCGACAGCTTTTTGAAATTCGAAAAATTCATTCCTGAGTTATTCTTGAAAAATTTGCTGAAATGTGCGAGATCTTCAAACCCTAACGCATAGGCGATCTCTTTCATGCTCCTGTCGGAAAAACGCGCCAACCGCTTCGCCTCCAAAACGATCTGCTGCTGGATATGATGACTGACCGGAAAGCCGGAGATCTTCTTCACGATACGATTGAGATGACCCGGTGTTACACAAAACTCGAGCGCATAATCTGACACCATTTTCCGCGAAGCGAAATGTTTTTTCAAAGAATCCATGAAACGATTCACCAGGTCTTTCTCTGCACCAGTGGAGCCATACGAATGCTTCTGCTCCATCTTCTGCGACAAATACAGCATGAAGATCCTGAACAGGCATTTCAGAATACCCGACCGCGTATTGCCGTAGTGAGTGAATTCCCTTCTCATTTTTACCAACATATCTTCAGCTTCCATCCGGATCTCTTCATCCGTTTCCATCACCATCGCCCCTTCCACCACATGACAACCCGCATATAGTGGCATTACCAGATCAGGCCCGGAAAGATGAAAGAAGTCGGGAACCATTGAGAGGTAATATCCCTCGAGCCATTGAGTGGAATGAAGATGACGGAACTGACCCGGCCTCAGCAGATACACCTTACCTGGATGCAGTTCTATATCCATATGATCTGCGGTGAGATGTCCGCGGCCGGACCTGATCCAAAGGATCTCATAGGATTTCAACCGGGTCATCCGGTTACGATTGTGTTGAAAAAACCATTCGAGCGTGTGTATTTCGAATGCCGTGATTCCCGGTGATACCCCCGGCGTGGCGCCACCGAAGATGCTGTTGTAGGTAATGGTTGCAGATGTCATAAAACGGTTTTGAGTTAACCGATGAAGGCAACCGCTATGCCACGTTTATAATCAGATAATAGTCAAACAGATACACCAAATCCCGTGAACGCATTTAGCGAAATATCGCTAATAATAAAACGGCTTAACGATATTTCGTTAACAGTTGCAGACAAGCCGGCTTGAACCTGCAGTATTGCTCATTTCTTTTTCAAGATCCCGATAACTGAAGTGATCATCTCCTGCTGCATGTCAAGTGCGCCGGTTTCCGCCTCTACGTTCACGTACCGTTTCTTTTTCAATCCGTAATACACACTCAGCGAGCCATCATTTGTTACACGCTTGTTATGCTGCAGTACAGCATTATACCCGGCGGCCTTCAACTTCCTGAACAACGATACATCTGTTGTCAGGAAAAAATTATCTGCATCGTGACCTGGGGTTGCGTGCACCTGCGAGGCTTCGCGACGGAGATCCCCATCTTTACCATAACTGTCAACGGAGAGGTCGCCATCTTCGTTATTATGAACAGCAATCACCACCGAGACAGTGGCAGGCAACTTCGATTTTACAAATGTTGCAAATTCCCTCACCGCCCGGATCGCACCGGGCGTTACCCGTCCGCTCAATTTATGCAGCGTTTTATGTATGCCTGCATCAGTAAAGATCCGGTTGGGATCAAACCTGAAAAGATTGTTCCCGATCCTGAATGAAATGATCCGCTCCTGCTCATTTTCTATATACACCATCGTTCCGCCGGAAGTTGACAATACCTTTTGCGCAGCATCAATTGCCGTTATTTCATTGTGATGCAGGTTGATGATGACATATTTCTGAGCAGCTCCATAACGCCAGGTTTTAAGAGCGATCTTCTTATCTCCCACCTGGCACCAGTCCGTTGTTTCAACAGGCTCTGTTGCGCCGGGCTGCCCTGCCACCTGGTACGAGCAGCATACTAATGCAACAATGACCTTTATCTTAACAGCTATTCGCATAAGTTTCTTCCGGAGGCATTCAAGAAGTGCGTAGTAAGGGAACTGATCAAAAAATAAACGGCTTTCTAACGGCCGCCCTGACTGACTTCCTGCAGTGAACCAGCAACCTGCTTTGCATCGGTGTGTAGCCTTTTCCCACTATGAGTAAACTACTTCCTTCCGGTTCAAATCAGTTTTTATTTTTTAACGGAAAACTTCCTGTTTTTATACTATCGTTCCTGGTTTAAATGCCTGTTTTTCGCTTTATCACGAAAAATCATTCCATTCAGTGTCTGCCCGTTGATTATGGCAGGCTAATTGGCTAAATACCTAAAAAAAAGACAGGCATGATCTTACCTTCGAGCACGTATCGGATACAATTCAATCCACAGTTCACCTTCAAACACCTGGCCGGCATTCTCGATTATCTAGAAGAACTTGGCATCACGGGCATTTATGCTTCTCCGCTTCTTCAACCTGCCAAAGGAAGTTCGCACGGATATGACGGCATCAATCCGTCGGCGATCAATCCTGAACTGGGCTCGATGGAAGACCTGGAACAGCTTTCCGCGGCGATCCGCAGCAAAGGCATGAGCTGGATACAGGACATTGTACCGAATCACCTTGCCTTTGACCCCAACAACGTTTGGCTCAAGGATGTCCTGGAAAGAGGTATCAATTCATCCTATGCAGGCTATTTTGATATAGACTGGGAGCACCCTTTCTACCACAACAAACTGATGGTACCATTTCTTGAAGCCCCACTGGCAGCCTGCCTTCAGCAGGGAAAGATCAGGCTCACACTGAGAGACGAAGGCTTTTTCATCTCCTATTACGAGAATCACTATCCAGTCAATATAGAAGCATATCCACTGATCCTCTCCGGCTGTATTGATGAAAATGGCAACCATATCAACGCATCGATCAACGGGCTGATCAATAACAACCGCCTCCCTGTTGAACACTGGACCAGCATGAAAGCTTCGCTGCTGGCAGAATTGAATGAAGCAACTGTTCTGTCCAGGATCCACCATAAGATCGATTCGATCAACGCGGACCTGACAGCATTACAGCAGGTGATCCATACACAACACTATGTTCTCTGCCATCATATCGAGTCACATACGCAGATCAACTACCGGCGCTTTTTCAATGTGAACGGGCTCATCTGTCTTCGTATAGAAGACGACCAGGTCTTTGATGATTACCATCGTTTCACATTAAGCCTGTACGAAAAAGGATTCATCCAGGGACTTCGGATCGATCATATCGATGGTTTAAAAAATCCACGGGCGTATATCGATAAGTTGCGGTCAGTGTTCGGAAAAGACTGCTATATCATTGTTGAGAAGATACTGGACGTTAAAGAAGAACTTCCTCCTTCGTTTGATATACAGGGAACGAGTGGTTACGAATTTCTTTCCTATATCAATCAGTTGATCACAGATAACCGCGGGTCTGATTCATTGCTGAAGTTCTACCAGGAAATGGTTCCTGAATATAATGATTATGAGGCTATGGTGTTTGATAACAAATTGTCCAACCTGGAGAGCTATCTGAATGGTGAATGGGACAATCTTCTGCGCATGCTTCTTTCGTTGAATCTTGTAGAAGACGAAGAGATCAAGATCACGAAGCTTAAAATGGCTTTAGGCGTGTTTATGGCTGCATTCCCGGTGTACAGATCCTACATTGATAGCTTTCCTGTATCAGACAATGATCATGAGCTTATCACCATGGCATTCGCGGTGGCACATGAAAAATATCCTTCGCTTGAATATGAACTCCGCGTGTTGCGGGATCTGTTTCAACCTCATGAAGATGAACTTAAAACCACCAACAGGCTGATCTTTGTACAGCGACTGATGCAGTTCACCGGACCGCTCGCCGCAAAAGGAGTAGAAGATACTACGTTTTACCGCTACAATGCCCTGATCTCTCATAATGAAGTGGGAGATGAACCCTGCGTGCTGGGAATGGACATCAAAACATTTCATGACAAAATGATACAGCGGCAGACGAAAAATCCGCTGTCATTCAATTGTACCTCCACGCATGATACAAAGCGAGGTGAAGACAACCGGATCCGTATCAACATTCTCAGTGAAGTTGCCGCTGAATGGAAAAAGCTGGTGACCGAATGGCGCGGCATGAACGAAGCATTTAAAGAAGAAGCCGGCGCGATCAAAGCACCGATCCTGAATGACGAATATTTTATTTACCAGGCAATCGTTGGAGGTTTTCCTGAAGACCTCGAGGTAACAGACACATTCCGAGAAAGAACGAAAAGGTATTTCACCAAAGCGTTGCGTGAAGGAAAACTGATGAGTGATCATATCAATCCTAACATCGCCTATGAAGAAGCTTGTTCGCGTTTTATCGATCATCTGCTGAATCCGGATCATTCTTTTCTGCCGTCATTGATGCCGTTTGTTGCAACCATCATCCGCTATGCCAATCTTTATACGATGGTCCAGGTGATCGTGAAAACAACTGCTCCGGGCATTCCGGATATTTACCAGGGCTGTGAACTGTGGGATCTGAGCTATGTTGACCCAGATAACCGCCGCCCGGTTGATTACGACCTGCGAAGAAAATTATTGAATGAACTGAATCAGAAAGAACAGGAAGATCCGCAGGAATTGCTTGATTGGGCCAATGAGCACTATCTCGTCGGTACACAAAAAATGTTTGTTACAAAGGAGATCCTTGAATTGCGGAAGCGATATCCGATCCTTTTCACCGAGGGAGATTACATACCGGTTTATCCTGAGCAGGGCGAACGGAATATGATCGCTTTTTTAAGACATCATCAATCGAAGTGGGTGTTGACAGTTCTACCTCTTGCCATTGCAGCGGAGCCGGAGATCACCGCAGTGATCCAGTTGCCGGAAGAAGCGCCCCTGAACTGGAAGAATGTTTTTACTGGCGAGTTAGTGAGTGGAAGAAGGCATGAAGTAGTGGAGTTACTGGATATGTTCCCGGTAGCGGTGTTTGAGTCGGAATAGAGAAATAGCTCAGCTGATATGTTTTAAACTGTATCGAAGTAATACGGCGGATGCAGGACAGGCAGCGGTCTTTGCTAAATAAAGACCGCGCTGTGGTCATGACGTCCGCCGGTTTACCTTCCTGGAGGCAATGCAGCAATTAGATCGGGGCGTCATGCCATGCTATCCGCCGCCTCTTTTCCACTTACCAATGCCGCCTCTACCGTTCCCGGCGAGTCGCCCTGATAAAATGCCTCTCCTGCAAAAAATACCACATCGCCCGGAGGGCTTTTGAACAGGTTCAATGCTTCGGCACTGTCCGGCGTTGTATAGCAATATCCGCCGCCAGCCCATTCATCATGCGCCCAGTTATATACATGCGACTCAATAAGCATTGCCTGAATTTCTGCATACGTCAATTGAAATATACCTGACAGGGAATGCAAAGCGATGGACAGCAATTGTTCGGCAGACGCATTGATCCATTCATCCGCCGGTGGGCCTCCCAACCAGCCTGTCAACACCGTATCATTACCATTCTGCGTCCACCACGTTGGAACCGTTTCCTCACTGATAATAAATCCGGCGGAAGAATGATGATCGCGCCAGAAGGGGCGGTCAAAACGGAACACAAACTTGATCACGCTTCCGAATCCCATTCGTTGCGCAGCATCGAGATAGTTATCAATAGCAGGTATGAACCTGATCGCATCCACCGCTTCATGGCTTTGCAGCAGACCAAGGGGAACCGTTACAAGGATCTTTTTCGCTTCAAAGACCGTATCAGGATCCCGGTAAGCCTTTACGCAGGAAGGCTCCCACTCGATCAGTTTCACCGGAGTGTCATACAGGATGGTACAACCCGCCTTCATGCACTCCTGTTCCAGAAACCTGACGAGTGACATATATCCTTTGTCTATCCGGAAGTTATCGTCCATTTCATGCTGCCATTCATCCAACAGCGATTTAATGCTGACGCGACTGATATCGGCCAGGTCAAACCCTTCTGCAAAGCGGGTGATGTGACTACGTAATGCGGCATGCTGCGGTGAAGCATAATGCTTCTGAAGAAAAGATAGCATGGTGCTGGAAGGATCTTCACCCCGCATCCGATCCATCAACTCATCCCAGCCCTCGATCATTTCTTCGGAAGGCTTCCATTCACCATCTTTCACATGGAATATTCCCCCTTCAACAGGCGAAGAGGCTAGTCCGGCCCGCTGAAGCAGCGCCATGGTAAGCGGAAGATTTCCGTGAACGAACTCCGCTCCTTCTTCGATATGGGCAGGTGTAGCTGGGCTGTAGAAAGTCCGGATCCGCCCTCCCGGAACAGGGCGGGCTTCCAGTATCATCACGTTGTATTTGCGGGACAATTCACACGCGGCCATGAGCCCGGCTGCACCGGCGCCCACTATAATTATATCTGCAGATGATTTTATATTCACAACCCGAAGTTGCGAAATTCATACCATTCAGCAAGCTCAGGCCCCGGCCTGCAACTGAGAACGTTTCCAAAAGCGGTACTGGTTAAACATCAGGATATTTACCAGCGCAGAAAGGAGAAAGATCAAGATCATGAAGCAAACCCGGAATATATACCGGTTTGATTCAAGTACCACCAAACCATTATCGCTGCGGAGATTGATAAAACGATTGGGAGTAAATTCGGTCTGCCGGCAGTCGGGTCCATACAAACGGATATTGAACTGCTTTTGCGCATATCCCACCAGCACAGACTTGTTCCATTTATTACAAACGTCTTCATTACTTAAAACGATCCCCTGAACACGTTCTCCACTTTGTGCAATATAAAAATCCCTGGCGGTGTGAAAAGCCAGGAAAAAACTGCAGACAAGCATCAGCAATGCGCCGGCAATTCCGAGAAGCAGTTTTTTATTTCTCATCCATTGACAAGTTATCGCCTCAAAAAAGGAGTTATAAATCCGTATTGGTTAGCTATTAAATATACTATGTACAGATCATATTTGCCATGCGAAGCAAACTGATTCTTTATTTACCAGGAAAGAATACCGTGCTTCCGGTATGCAAGACAGCGAAAAAACCACACACCCATACTAATTCCTCATCATATCTGCGCAGGAACAGTCAATCGTCGGCGCACAGTTGCCGGCTAGCAATGACCGTATTCATCCTGTTGGCCACCGGATGCTGCCCGTGAACGTCCATTTTTTTCCCCATCGCTACCCCGGTTCAGGTATAATACAATCCCATTTGGCTATTAATCAAAGAAACGTATGTTTACACACATCAAATAAGTGGTGGCGCTTTTTTTGCCTTAAATCAATAAACAGCCACATCAAAATCTACCCCTGAGGATGAAGACACTGATCATTTTTCTATGCCTGCTACCAGCACTTGCCCGCGCACAGAAGGCGTCGAACACGATACCTCAGAACAAACCTATCACAGATACGTCGCACCAGACCGACCTCGTGGATGTAGCAAAGGATGTTTTCAATATCAATCCGAAAAAGATCCAGCAGAAGCGCGATCGCAAGATCGATTTCTCCCTTTTACCATTCGGTAATGCGCCGGGAGGTACGGGCCGCGCACTGATCACCAGTACAACCGCCGGCATGTATCTCGGCCCCAGAAGGACCACTAATAAATCGAACGCCACCTTTGCACCCTACTGGAACTTTAAAGGCCGGTTCGGCTTACCATTAAGATCCAGCATCTGGCTTCCCAATAATACCTGGAATATCCAGGGCGATATCCGCTTTCTTGTTTACCCGCAAAACACCTGGGGTACGGGCAGCTCAACCGACAATGATCGGAAGATCATGGTCGATTACACCTATATCCGCATGTACCAGGCTGCGCTGAAGCAGATCAGGCCACATTTTTATGCGGGTGTGGGCTACAACCTTGATCACCGGTTCAACATCAGGACCAACGACTCGGTATATAACCTGAAAAGCTTTACCGGCTACGATTTCGGAACAAACAGCAGCTCCTTCTCTTCCGGTATCACCTTTCAGGCATTCTACGACACACGGCACAACCTCATTAATCCATTGCCGGGCTTCTATGCAAATTTCATTTACCGTGCAAATCCCAAAATGCTCGGCAATAAGCAGCCCTGGCACTCCGTATATGTTGATGTAAGAAAGTATATCTCACTGAACCGTCGCCGTCCGTCACAACAAAATACTTTGGCCTTCTGGTCATACTTCTGGAAGGTTCTGAATGACGGCGCTCCTTATCTCGACCTTCCCAGCACAGGATGGGACCCGTATAACCGGTCGGCACGCGGCATAGATCAGAACCGCTACCGGGGAAAAACCCTGCTGTATTTTGAAGGTGAATACCGTAGAGATATTACTAATAATGGACTGTTTGGATTCGCGGTATTTGCCAATACCAATACCGTTAGTGGGAATAATTCGTTTCTCCGCGACTGGCACCCTGCCGCAGGGGTGGGTTTACGCATCAAATGCAGTAAGGTATCGGGTACAAACATCGCGGTCGATTACGGGTTCAGTAAAGGCTACCGATCGATCATGGTAAACATTTCCGAAGCATTTTAATTACGACGAGAGCTGCCGTCTTTCCCGCAAATCTCAGCACGCAGGCGCAGAACAGCGGAACAGAAAAGATGTGTACGTGTCCTTAAATCACGGCAGCAAAGTTCGACCGGTTCAAACGGCAGCAACATGTATTGTCCGGACTTCGACGCTGTTTATTCTTCGTCTGCAGTCCATCCCTATCTTTGCATCCAATGGTCAGGAAAAACATTATACTTACCTTATCAGTATTGCTTTTTATTACCGGCTTCTTTCTGCTTCCACACAACCGCACGTGGGCAGAAAAGCTTTTCAGCTACGGTCGCGATTTCACTAAACAGAGAAATGCAATGAGCAAAGAAGCGCGCCTGAGCAAGCGATTCGGCACTGAATACACCTACACCAAAGAGATTGCTGAAAACATGCGTAAGAACGGACAGCAAAATGCGTTACTTCTTATGCCGCCCACTAGTTACTTCACCAGGGCCGGTCTGAAATACCATGTACCGGAGCCTGCCGTGTTCTACTATTTCACGGGAATAAAAACAGTATGGGCCGAAAGCAAAGAAGCGATCAATGCAGAACTGTTTATACATGTGAGAGATGGACAGTTGCTGATCGCCAGGGGTAACAACAAAACTGCTTTACAGGACAGCATCACCCTATTTAAAAAACTGGGCTATTCGCTATGATGAACCTGCTTTCGCTTATCGTACTTACGGTTGTGCAATTCTTCACCGGCTTTGGTATCCTTGGCTTTTTCGGCATAAAGGTGAAACCTGGCCTGTATATCTCCCTGTCCATTTTGCTAGGCATTGCTGTATTCTCCTTTATTCCTTTTTTGCTGGAACTGGTAAGACTGCCACTTACTGCAATCAATATCTTTCTTGCATTGCTCGCCACCTGCGTTTGGGTGAACGTGAACATCAAAAAGCATTGGCGATTGTTCATGGAAGCAATGGGCAAAGCCCGTTTCAAACTACACATTTACGAATGGCCTGTGATGGTCTGCCTTGTCTTTATCGTCGCCATCAGCGTATGGAGGTGCTTCTACTTTCCGCCCACTCCGCGTGATCTGACCTCGGGCGCAGAAGTGATAGCGGAATATGCCACGAGGGAAAAAACAATGATCAACTCGGTGTTTACCGTCAACCTGGAGTCGACAAACAACCAATACAAACCGCCATTCATCACTTCTCTGCAGATCATCTATAAATATGCCGGGTTCCCGTTCGGACAGGTTTGGCTAAGCAGCATCTTCATTTGCCTGCTGATATTTATGTATCATGGATTGAGGCGTTACCTGCACCGCTCGCTTGCCGGTATCCTGCTGATCATCTTTGTAACAATACCCGAAATGTATGCCTATACGTTTATGGTATTGTTTGACTTCAGCAATGCGGTCTTCTTTTTCCTGTCGTTTTATTTCCTGATCGAATATTTCAAGAGAAGAAAGCCCGCCTGTATGGCGCTCGCGGGCGTGCTGATGGGAATTGCCACCTATATCCGTTCTGAAACGCTGATCCTCGCCGGACTGATGAGCCCTGTAATATTGATCCACCACCTTCGGCAAAAGGACAGTTTCCGCAGGATCCTGGCAAGCGGCCTCTGGCTTATAGCACCGTCTGTGATATTGTATGCGATCAGCATTACGCTCTACTTCAATCTTTATCTCCCTGTCAATTACGATGTACAGGGGCTGGTAAATACAAACCTGACTAATTTCAGTCCCTTATGGGAGAGATTCAAGGCAATGCATACCCACCTTATTTTCAGTGAGCAAGGGTATTATGCTTACCTCTTCTATTTTTTTGCAATTGTGCTGATTGCCGACCTGCTGGTATCATTCCGGATGAACAGAAATTCCCGCAACTGGCTTTTTGCCGTTATGGTTGTATATTTCGGTATGCCCATTCTCGGCTACCTGCTGCCTTTGCTGGATATCGACAACTCCACCAAACGCGGGCTGTTCAGGATCTTTCCATTGATGATAATGTATATGGGAACAAGTACTGCTTTGCGCAAGCTCTCCTCCAAACTGAGCAACTGGGAACCTGGAAACACCAAAAAAGCTGTCATCCCGGCCGGGCAAACAAATCGTATCAGTGGGAACATTTCCAACGAGGGTAATCGACCACCGACGATCGACCTCACATCCCTTTAAAAATCCGGAATTTCCCTAACCCGGCTTTCTGCAAAGCGTATTGCAGGCTAACCCTCAATACGCCCAGGCCATATTTCACGCTTCGGCTGAAGTTGATCGATGAAGCCTCGTCAAAATAACGCGTAGGGCAGGTTACTTCGGCCACATCAAAGCCTTTATAAAAGATCTGGGCGATCATTTCATTGTCAAATACAAAATCATCTGAATTATGCTGGAATGGAATTGACTCCAGCACGGTACGGCTGAATGCCCTGTAACCGGTGTGATATTCCGACAGCTTCTGACGCATCAGCAGATTTTGTGAACCCGTGAGCAACCGGTTAAAGAAATACTTATATAGTGGCATACCGCCTTTCAACGCTCCCCTTCCCAGGATCCGTGAACCAAACACTACGGGATAAACCCTGTTGGCAATGATTGCGGCCATCGGCTGGATCAACGCCGGCGTATACTGGTAATCGGGATGCAGCATGATGACGATATCTGCACCAACCTCCAACGCCTTCGCATAGCATGATTTCTGATTGCCGCCATATCCTTTATTTTTTTCATGACGGACAATATGGGTGATGCCGATCAATCTTGCCACTTCGATCGTATTATCACGGCTCGCATCGTCCACCAGGATCACTTCATCCACGATCGAACGATCTATTTCCACATACGTTTGCTCAAGCGTTTTCGCTGCATTATAAGCCGGTAATACTACCACTACTTTCTGTCCGTTGACCATCAGGGTTCAAATTGTGCGCAATATTAATGAGAAATATGCGAAGGTAGAGAGGAGTTTGAAAGGTCCCGATGCTTTCCATGGTTTAAGCGCTTTGGAATTTGACAGACTTTAGCACTGATCACCCTGGCGCAAATCTTCGCGGCAATATTGGCAGCCTGTTCCGCCATATCAGCCACCAGTACCGGGATTGTTAGTTAGTTGGCGAAACGTTCAATACTTTTGCCGGATAGAACTTTTTGCGTGGACAGCTGTTAAATCCCTGGCTTTCGAAACCACAAAACCCGAACCTTTAAAACACCCTCTTTGCACTTCATTCAACAACAACTCCTGCTTCCCGAGCATCCACGCGGTTTTCACCTGATCACAAGGGCAGTGCTGGATGCCGTTCCGGAATTGCGGCAATTGCGGAACGGCATGCTGCAGGTTTTCATCCAACACACTTCCGCCTCACTGACGATCAATGAAAATGCGGATCCTACAGTGAGAGAGGATTTCGAAATGTTTTTCAGCAAAACGGTTCCCGAAAATGATCCGGAGTATATACACACGGATGAGGGCGCGGATGATATGCCGGCTCACCTGAAAGCAGCGCTGCTCGGAAGTTCAGTCCTGATCCCTGTTATCAACGGCCGACCGGCACTTGGTATCTGGCAGGGCATCTACCTCTGCGAACACCGCAACCATGGAGGACGAAGAAAACTGGTGATCACCGCATGGGGTGAATGATATTGGAAGAATATTTGCTGTCCGAAGACGAACGCGCGCAGGATGATGAGCCATGCACGTGACTGATATCACCGGACCCGGGATCGATCATCGAAAAATCAAACAGGCATGAAACGTACTATCATTGGATCTACCCTGCTCTTGCTGTTTTGCATTCAGGGAATAGCGCAGAAAGACTGGGAATTGAAACTGGACAAACAGAACGTTAAGGTATACACCAAAACACAGGAAAACTCCAACCTCAAAGCGATCAAAGTAAGCTGTGAATTGAACACAACGCTTACCAGATTAACAGCTGTCATATTTGATGTAAATGCAGGAACGGAATGGGTTTACAGTACCAGGCTTTGTTCGCTGATCAAACAGGTTTCTCCTTCGGAACTGTATTATTATTCTGAAGTGAATCTTCCATGGCCGCTCAGTAACCGCGACTTCGTAGCGCATCTCGTGGCCAAACAGGACCCTGCTACGAGAATTGTCACGATCCTCGGACCTGTTGCCCCCGATCTTGTTCCAGAGAAAAAAGGCATTGTACGGGTAACAAAATCTTACGGCCGTTGGATCATTACGCCAAAAGGAAAAGACCTTGTGCACCTGGAATACATGCTGGAAACAGATCCGGGAGGCTCTATCCCTGCCTGGCTTGTAAACATGTTCGTTACAAAGGGGCCCTATGAAACTTTTAAGAAACTGAAGGAGCAGCTGAATAAGCCTAAGTATGCGAACAGCAAACTTCCGTTCATTACAGAGTAAGAGCAATGACTCATATATTTCCAAATGCTACTGCCCGGCGCATGCGTTTGGAAGCGGTCGGACACCTCTCCGCCAATCTGATCGAACACCGATCTCCTCCTGACATTCACCATCCAGCAACATCGCACGGCTTAGCGTGTTTCATACAACTTAACAACTGATCCAGCCATTGTCGTTATGCATTAAACAGATTACTTATGCTAACTTGTATGCACAAAATCACTCCTGACAATGACGCGCACCATGCGAAGCTTTTTTTGCTTCCTTTCCTGCTTTTTTTGCCCTGCAGCCATATTACTATCGTCGGCACTGTACGCGCAGCAATCAACCGATAGTACTACAGTGACCATCGCACCGGGCTATGACAAAGTATCCCGGCTGCACCGCTTTTTCCTGGGAGAGAATTATCGTAAGCTCTGGGCCACACCCGTGACAATAAGGGTCATGCATGCTGGCCAGGAAAAGGGAGGATTGCAGATCATACAGGAAGGTGGTGGACAGCAAACACGGTCGCTCAGGCTGCGCGACCCTTCAGGCAAAGAATGGGTATTGCGAAGCGTACAGAAATACCCGGAAAGGCAACTACCACCCAAATTGAAAGAGACGATTGCGCGCGATATTTTGCAGGACCAGGTAGCCACAGCCAATCCTTTTGCAGCGCTGACCGTTCCACCACTTGCAGAAGCCCTCTTCATCCCCCACTCCAACCCGGAGATCGTATATGTAGCAGCCGATACCGCCCTCGGAAAATATAATGAAGGGTTTGCCGGTAAAGTCTTCCTGCTGGAAGAAAGACAACCAGCCGAATCCAGTAAAACGGATAACACTTCGCAACTGCAAAAAAAATTACAGGAAGACAATGATGTAAGCGTCGATCAGCGACTGGTACTACGGGCACGCCTGCTGGATATGTTACTTGGAGATTGGGACCGTCATGAAGACCAGTGGAGATGGGAAAGGAAAAAGGAGGGTAAGAATACCATGTATGCACCGATACCCCGTGATCGCGACCAGGTTTACTACGAAACATCAGGCGTATTTCCCTGGATCGTATCACACCAATGGCTGAAGTCAAAATTCCAGCCATATCGAGACCAGATCAGGGATATCAAAGGCTGGAATTTCAATGCCCGCTTCTTCGATCGCTACTTCCTGACGTCACTTGATGAATCGGACTGGAAAAACGAGATCAGGTTTGTACAGGAGGCGCTGACAGATAGTGTGATCACGCGCGCCATCCAAAGAATGCCCGCACCTATCTATCTGATTGCGGGTAAGAACACCACGGAGATCATGATCGCCAGGCGGAACAACCTGGAGAAAACCGCACTGGAATACTACCGTTTCCTTGCCATCTACGTAGATATTAGCGCGTCCGATAAGCGCGAGCGCTTTGAGATAAAACAGGATGGTCGGCAGATCAGTATCAGCATTTATAAACAAAAAAAAGACAGTAGCCGGAATGACCTGATCTTCCATCGCCATTTCGATCCCGCCATCACAAAAGAAATAAGACTGTATGGTTTCGATGGCGCAGATGAGTTTTACACCTTCGGCCCCCTTCAATCTTCTATCCGGATCCGCATGATCGGCGGAGGCGGAGAAGACCGGTTCGTGATAGACAGTAATACCGGTAACAGGAAAAACCTTTACATCTATGACCGCTCAGACAAAGCGAACGAACTTCCCTCCCGCAAACTTGCGAAGATCATTACAGGCAAGGACAGCAGCATCAACAGTTTTGAACCCAACCATTTCCAGTACGACCGCTTTGAGCCCATCACCCTGGCGCATTACAACACCGATATCGGCATCAGCCTGATCCTCGGCGCAGCACTCACCAAACACGGTTTCCGCCGTACGCCCTATGCCTTCAAACATCAGCTGCTGATGGATTATTCATTTGCAAGGAAGTCGTTCCTGTTCACATACACAGCTGACTACAAAAAGGCATTCGGCAAAAATGATCTGAATGTCAATATCATCTCACATGGCCCCAACAATGTCAGCAACTTCTTTGGTACAGGAAACGAAAGCGTATTCGAGAATCAGGGAGATAAAAAGATCCTGTATTACAGGAACCGCTATGATTATGTGGAAGCAGATGTCCGCATCAGCAGGACCTTTCGCCGATTCACCATCAATGGCGGTATCGCCGGGCAGTTCTATACCAGCAGGGCTGACAACAACACGTTTAAATACCTGAGGGAGTTCGATCAGCAGCATCCGGAAGCAAATGTATTTTCTTCCGCCAGTTATCTCGGCGTAACAGGTGCGGCGGAACTGGACACGCGTCAGAACAAAACTTTTCCTTCGCAGGGCATTCACTGGTATAACAGGCTGACGGCAATGCACCAACTCGGAAAGCAAAAGAATGCGTATGGACAGATCAGTTCCGAATTCAGTTTTTACCTTAATCCGGACAGGCACTCGACACTTATATTCGCGAACAGGACCGGTGCAGGTACCACCATTGGAGATCCCGCCTATTTTCAACTGCTTAAACTGGGCGGGCCGCAAACACTGCGTGGCTTTCACACCTGGCGATTCTCCGGGAAGACGATGCTGTATAACAATTTCGAACTGAGATTAAAATTATTCAACTTCAATTCATACCTGCTGCCGGGTTCGGTTGGTGTGATCGGATTTGATGATGTTGGCCGGGTCTGGCAACCAGGAGAACGTTCAGGAGAATGGCATAACGGGTATGGCGCCGGATTGTATGTGATGCCGGTAGAGTTGGTACTGATACAGTTCTCTAAAGGATTCTCCAAAGAAGGCTCGATCAATTACCTGACGATCGGCTACCGGTTCTGAGGGCATGACGTTTTCCATTCTGCCATTGCGGCCCTGATCGCCGTAAAGGCGTTTTAGCATACCATACACCTCCTTTCTGGCCAAAGCGGCCTGGAAAGCCAGGCCCGATATATACAGCCGGCAAACCATGTAAAAATCATCCTTGGATACACCTGGTGTAATGGGGCCGCTATCTTATCTGTTTGACCGTAGCATTCAATCGTTGCAGAAAACTTATCGCCTGGTCGATCTCCTTCCCGGAGATCCCCTCCAATGCCTGTATATATAATGAAGCCGAAATACTTACCGCGTCTTCCTGCAACTTACGGCCGGTTGCGGTGAGATGTACTATCCGCGCCCGGCCGTCAATGGTATCTTTCCGGGTTCGGATAAATCCCTGCCCGATCAGATTTGTCAATACCCTGGCAACGGTAGTCTTATCCCTTTCCAGCCGGCGGCTGATCTCCTGCTGATTGATGCCATCTTCATGGGCCAGCAGCATCAGTATTGCAAACTGCTCCGGAGATATGGGCAGCGCACTCCGCTGAAATGCCGCCGCCAACGCCCGGCTGAAATGATGGGAAAATGAGGAGATCAGGTAAATGATATTATCGTCAAGGTTACGGTCCGGCATTGATTTTCTATTTTAGTTGTATCTACAACTAAAATAGAAAATCTTCGTGGTTTTCCCTCTGAAAAGTTGTGTTGTTATCGTAATTCTACCGCCTTTCTCCTATGAAAAATCACTCCTTGTAAGAAAAATCAAGTTTGCTCCACCCTGAAAAATGTGAATTCTCCCTCTGAAAAGCGCTTTTTCAACAACCAGTTATCCCCATTTAACAAGATTTTTTACGGGCCTTTTCATAGGGGAAATCATACCGGAACGCTCCGGCACAATAAACGGCGGGCTACACACAAGATCTTCTACAATCCGCTACAGTCAAGGATTTCAAGAGAATCATCTTTTCATTTTCCATATCACGGAAGTCATTCTCCCTATGAAAACCACATTTTTCATAGGGAGAACTTATAAACAATTCACTTCCGCGGGGAAAGAACCCGCTCTTTGTATATAGAGCAATTGCTTATATTAGCTATGGTTTAGAACCTAATTTTTAAACAACCATTAAATTCAGCACAATGGCTACAAAGAAGAAAGCAGCTCCTAAAAAAGCAGCAAAAAAAGCAGCTCCTAAGAAAGCAGCCCCTAAAAAAGCAGCAAAAAAAGCAGCTCCTAAAAAAGCAGCTCCTAAGAAAGCAGCTCCTAAAAAGAAATCAGCTCGTAAACCTAACGCAGCATTCATGAAACCCCTCACTCCAAGCACAGTGCTTGCTGATGTGATCGGTAACAAAGCAGTTCCACGCACAGAGATCATCAAAAAGATCTGGGACTATATCAAAAAGAACAAATTACAGGATCAGAAGAACAAGCGTATGATCAACGCTGACGCGAAATTGAAAGCGCTGTTTGCTGGTAAAACACAGATTTCAATGTTCGATCTCGCTAAGATCGTAGGTAAAAACGTAAGCTAATACAGCCTGTCATATAGGACAAAATTGAAGCCCGAACGGATGTTGGGGCTTTTTTTATGATGGGGAAAGAAGAAAAATCTGATGAATTCTATCACCACTTCATCAGCACATCTCACTTGCCGGTCTCCCGGTCATGAAAAAGGTAACGCGCCCTGTTCTTCTCCTGCTCCAGCCTGGTGATCACATTGATATTGATGAACTGCACATTGCTCTTCGTAATTGCGGGCCACTGAGGCAGGCCCTTCCCATTGGGAGAATGTGTTTGTATAAAATTGATAAAATACGCCTGCATCGTTTTCGATACTTTATGATCATCCGCGGTCCAGGCGAATACTTTATTTCCTTCAAGGTTCCCCATGGCGTATTCTATTTCCGCTGAATGAACAGCGCCCTTATCGGGAGGTGGGGCCGGGCCGCTGCTTTTCACTACGCCCCCGGCGAGTCCTGGTGCCGAACCTGCGCTGCGCATTTGCGGCCTGGGATGTGAGTATAAATAGCGGTATACCGGCTTATTGCTCTTCACCTGTTCATCGATCCATTTCCAGGTAGAGAAACTGATAAATCTGTCGCCGGCAAGATCAGTGGCCACCTGCTCCGCGTCCTCATCACTTTCCACATGATAAATTTTCAGCACTTCATCTGCTTTGGTACCATAGATCTTCTTCACCGCCGCTTCGAAATTCTCTTTGGTTGGCTTTGCTGTTCCAAGAACACCTTTGAAGTTTGCCTCTTCATTATTCCATCCGGCGAGCAGGGGAATCTGTGCCTGCCTGTTAGCGGCATAGATGGCGAACGGATCTTGAGGAAAGAAATATCCGTCAATTGCTATCGGAAACCGGAAGGGGTTGAATTTGGCGGCAGCGGCTAACAGCTTATCTGCCGGCATTGCACGTAGTTCAGCCAGGGTATTTGCTTCTGCAGCTTTTCCAAATGCCACACCCGCCGCTTCCGCGTTGGCAACCGGAGCTGCGGACAATGTACCCAGGATAGAACCGCTTTCCCCGATAGCGGCACTGATAAGATCTTTTGCCAGGGGAGACGCCATTTGAGCGCTTACAGAGATAGAACCCGCAGATTCACCGGCGATCGTTACCCGCAGAGGATCACCACCGAACACGGAGATATTCTTCCGCACCCACTTCAATGCAGCTGCCTGGTCAAGCAGCCCATAATTGCCGGAGGCGTTGAATGGCGATTCTTTGGTAAGTTCCGGATGAGCCATAAAACCAAAAGCGCCAAGACGGTAATTGACGGTCAGCGCAACGATCCCATGGCGGGCCATGCTGGCTCCGTCATAGCGGCTTTCTGAACCATCGCCCGCTACAAATCCGCCACCATAGAAATACACCAATACGGGTAAAAGCTTGTTAGGTTCTGTATCAGGTGTCCATACATTCAGGTAGAGACAATCTTCATTCATCCCATCTGAGCGAAAGCCCATATCTCCAAAGACTGCCGTTTGCATTGCCCTTGGGCCGAAATGATCCGCTTTGCGGATGCCCTCCCATTTTTGCACCGGCTGCGGCTCACGCCATCTGAATGGCCCTGTGGGCGCCGCCGCAAAAGGAATGCCTTTGAAGGATATCACACCGTCTTTCCCGGAAACACCCTGGACAGATCCGTCGGCTGTTCGGACGACCGTCTGGTCTGCTTCAGATAAGAAACCAGCTTTGATAAAGGAAACACTACCGGCAAGTGCCAACAGTAATAAAGGCGCGACAAGTTTTTTCATAGCAATAATTTACAGCAATCGAATCAATCTTTTTTAGCGACCTGGTCGGGAACAAAAGCGCCCCTTCTGTCACGCAAGCAATTCTTTTGCTTTATCGGTGATCACCTGTGCGATCTTACTTTTGAAAAGAGAAACCGCGAACGGCAGTTTTGCATTGATATCAACGGAAGAAGGATTCACATCGATCACTCCGCCCAGATCAAACCCTTTCACAGAAAAACCAAATTTCCCTTTATTGCCTTCCCATTGCTCCTGCGCTCCATCGATCAGATCTTTGTGTTCGTCCCTGAGATTGGTCAGCAATTTTTTAATGCGCGTCAATGCCTCTTCTGAAGAAAGATTGTGGGGTATATTAAGATTAAGATCAGACATAAATTAATGATTAAGCCAGCAAATTACGATTCTTTATTTAAATGTTTTTTCAGGCAAAAACATGATATAGACATCATCGAACGCGTTCTGTGCATTGATCCTGGTGCCTCATCCGGATAGATTTGCCGGCATTGAATCACCCCTTAAACCGAAATCGATATGGCTACAATTACAACGAAGAATGTGCTGTTCGTCACCGGCGCATTTGTAACCCATCACAGTTGGGATGAATGGGTTGCCTACTTCAATAGCAAAGGATACAACGCTATTAATCCGCCCTGGCCGCATAAGGATGGATATGCGGAAGAATTAAGAAGGCGTCAACCCAATGATGTCGCACTGGCTACATTGACATTATCACAATTGATCGATCATTATGCCAGTATTGCGCAAAGCTTTCCCGAGAAGCCGATCATTATAGGT
The DNA here is from genome assembly GCA_040509495.1 of Chitinophagaceae bacterium. Taxonomy (GTDB): domain Bacteria; phylum Bacteroidota; class Bacteroidia; order Chitinophagales; family Chitinophagaceae; genus Terrimonas_A. The sequence continues at coordinate 26,649 of JBEVKW010000156.1, forward strand.
CATTCCCTCGGTGGACTGATCACGCAGGTATTGCTTAACCGCGGGCTTGCAGCAGCTGCTGTGACACTGCATTCCGTGCCAACGCTGGGAGTCTTCCCGTATGAGTTCTCCTTCCTGAAAGCTGGCTGGCGGTCACTTGGACTCTTCACTTCTGTCAAAAAAACCTACCTGATGTCTTTCAAGACCTGGCAGTATGCTTTTGTAAATGGCATGCCGCTGGCTGAGCAGCAACATGCTTATCAAATCAGCACCATTCCTGAGTCAAAAACGGTTGCCCGCGGAGGCCTCACGAAAGCGGCAGCAGTTGATTACAACAAACCCCATGCTCCATACCTGATGACATCCGGCAGCAATGATCATATCATCCCCCCACATCTTAATTATCGCAACTATAAGAGGTACAAAAAAGACAATGGGTCCATCCTCGACTATAAAGAATTTCCGGGACGTAACCACTACGTCGTAAATCTTCCGGTCTGGAAAGAGAATGCTGATTACGTGATAGATTGGTTGAAAAGGGTGTGAGAGGAAGGAAGTTTTAAAGTTTAATAGTTTAAAAGTTTTAAAGTTAACACGCAAATCTCCTGTCTACCATCGGGCCGGAAAAACACAGTCAAACTTTTAACCTTTAAACTATTAAACTATTAAACTATTAAACTATTAAACTCCTAAACTCTCACGCCCCCTCATACCCGAAAAAGCTCCCCCTACCACATACCGGTAAGAGTTGGTTCACGGCATCGTTCTTGATCAAATAAAGGGTACTTTAGCTGTCCAGTTCTGACCAACGGCTGTATGAGCACAACATCAAAAAAATACAAATTCAGCAGGATTCCCGTGCGCGGACTTTCCCTTCAACAGCGCCTGCCATTGCTGATCTGTATTCTATTGCTGTGTATCATTATTGTTTTCAGCGTCAGCTCGTATATAACTGTCAGAAAATCTTATCTTGACGCGGGTCGTGAACGCCTGCTGTCGCTGAGTGTGCAATTAAGTTCCCTGTTCGGACAGACATTCCAGACCTTTTTGCAAACGGCCCGGCAGGCAGCAAACCAGGAAGAGCTCCGCGCCTATCTTATTACCGGTAAAGCGGAACATCGTGAAGCCGCGATCAGGGGAATGCAATTTTACAAAAGCGACAGCGCCAATATTACTGCTACCCTTTACAACGCGCAGAAGAAGCCTGTACTCCATGTAGCAAAAAACGATCTCAACGATACAATTCCCGATGACACTGATCTGCTGCAAAAAACCAATATTCCGGACGGAGGCATGATCGGAAAACTCTATCAGCAACACAACCGGATCTATTTCCCGGTACTGCATAAGGTGAAAGAAGGTAAAGAAACTGTCGGATACCTTCTGCGCTGGCGCAAGCTGTCTACCACGCCGGCAGGCGTGCAGCAATTATCGCGGCTACTTGGGTCGGGAGCAGTATTATACGTGGCAAATATGGATGGATCTGTATGGTCGGATCTTGTTTCACCGGTTCCCGCTCCTAAAGGTCTTGGCGGCAAACCTGCCGGCATATATGATTTCGAGAATGGCAATGGGCCGGCAATTGGAGCCATACAAGCTGTTCAGCACACTCCATGGGTGATAACGGTAGAGTTTACGAAGGCGAGCTTATTAGCCGCTCCTAACCGTTTTATGAACTGGCTGTTCGTTGCAGGTATCCTGTTCACCGGTATCGGAAGTTTTCTTGCCTGGATGCTGAGCCGCAACCTTACACGCCCCTTAAAACATCTGACTGACGCATCTTCAAGTCTTGCCGGTGGAGACTACACAGCTATCGTGCCGGTAGAAAGAAGAGATGAAATGGGTAAACTCGCACGCGCATTCAATGCTATGGCCGGCAAAATAAGAGAAGCACATGATAACCTGGAAAAGCAGGTAGAGGAAACAGGACTGATGAATGAACAGCTCCGCGAACTCTCCGCTCACCTGCAAAATATCCGCGAAGAAGAACGCATACACATTGCAAGAGAGATGCACGATGAACTGGGACAATTCCTGACAGGCTTAAAAATGGATGTCATCTCCGTCAGGCGCAAGCTGGAACAGTCTGCCGATCCGCAGATCCTCAAAAGACTAAATGCTATGGAGCTAAGCAGTGACGAGGCGATCAGGTTCGTAAGAAAGCTTTCTGCGGAATTGCGCCCAAGCCTGCTGGATGACCTTGGACTGATCGCTGCGCTGGAATGGCATAGCCAGGAATTCGAAAGACGCTACGGGATACGCACCGTTTTTCAAAGTGAAATGACAGAAATTGCGATTTCGCCGCTGGTAGGAACCGGGTTGTTCCGCATTTTCCAGGAATCGTTTACCAATATTGCCAGGCATGCAGGTGCACATCAGATAAAGGCCACCCTTCAGTTAAGTAATGCTTTTTTGCAACTCACCATAACGGATGACGGCAAAGGATTCGACGCCAACGAACAGCGCAGAACACTGGGATTGCTCGGAATGAAGGAGCGCGCTATCATGATCGGTGGCCAACTGGAGATCTACTCAAGCCCCGGCCGCGGCACAACCATTACGGTCAGCATTCCCGCCACGCAAATCAACTAATCCCTGTAACGGCCTCCGCCACCTGCGCCATAATTATCCCCACCCCATTCTCTTCATTCGACAGGGCTTCAAAGCGCGCTGCTTTTTTCACAGCAGGATGCGCATTGCTCATCGCATAGCTGTAATATGCCTGCTGCATCATCTCCACATCATTCAAATAATCACCGAAGGCCATACTCTCTTCCAGTGAAATATTAAGCTGCTGTTGAACTGCCTGCAAAGCCCGTCCCTTGTTTGCCAGCTGATGCGAGAGGTCGAGCCAGATCTTTCCGGAAACCTTCACCTGCAATTCCCCTTCCAGGTGACGGAATACGGGATAGCTGTTCGCCTCAGCGCCACCCAGGTCACAGATGGCGATCTTGAGAAAGTCGTCTTCCTTTACCGCAAGCAGATCATCAACAAAAACCCTGCGATCATAATACATTTCTACCTGCCGCAGAAATTCCGGTTCATGGCTTTCCAGGTAGGCTTGCTTTTTACCACAAAGAATGATATTGACACCTTTCGTTTCGCGGGCCATTTGAATAAGCACAGGCACTTTATCAGCGGGCAGCGACTGCACCAGCAGATCACGCCCCTGGTATTGTACATGACTGCCATTTTCGGCTATAAAAATCATATCATGTCCGAGGTCGCCAAACTTATTCTGAAGATTGTATAGTTGCCGCCCGCTGGCTGGCGCGAAGAACACTCCTTTCTCTTTCAATTGCGCATAAAGCGCGGGAAACCCTTTATCATATTCGTGCTTGCTGTTCAATAAGGTACCATCCATATCCGCTGCGATCAGCCGGATGCCAGAAAAATCTATCATGCCGCAAAGGTAGGTCAAGGGTAAAAAAGAGAAAAGAAAATCGCTTTTTTTGAGACGATCGTATCATTGACAATCTCAAAAACGGAGATTGGCATTTATTTGGTTAAGAAATCTTGCGGATCATCTCTGAATTCTTTCATCATTCCTGTCCCTCTTTTTAGGTATTATCGTAATTCTACCACTAAAGAAAAATAACTTATTTATATATTGTTATCCGAAACCAAACAGAAGTATGAAACGTCTCTTCCTTTCGCTAACACTCATCTGTATCACCGGGCTTTCCCTGTTAAATGCGCAGCAAACTGGCACCTCTACAGATGCCGGATCGGATCCTGCGGCCAGTGATGACATCAAAAAGAATTTATTAAAACTGAATCTGACAGGCCTGATTGTCAAAAACTATTCTTTGCAGTATGAACGGATATTGAACAGGAAAACAAGTGTGGCTTTGTCGTTCCGCACCATGCCGACGTCCGGTCTTCCCTTCAGAGGTTTTTTCCAGGACATAACCGACAACGATCCGTATACCAACCAGGTAATAGACAATCTGAGACTGAGTAATATCGCGATCACACCGGAATTCCGCTTCTATTTAGGCAAAGGCTATGGTAAGGGATTTTATATCGCACCTTTTTACCGCTATGCAAAATTCAAATCTGAAGATCTTGTTTTTGAATATGAGCATGGCAACAACACGGAATCGATCGTACTCAGAGGAGATCAATCGTCCCACACCGGCGGCATCCAGTTGGGAGCGCAATGGTTGCTCGGAAAAAGTATTGCGCTGGACTGGTGGATCCTCGGCCCTCACTATGGCGCCGTCAACGGTAATTTCACGGGCATA
>JBEVKW010000157.1:0-5271 GCA_040509495.1 Chitinophagaceae bacterium
CTCCGCCTGGCTGCTGCGGTGTTCATACGCAGAACGGATCCTTGATAATGTGTTCCTCGCAGCGGCTCCTCCGCCCCTGCCTGATACGCCATCAAAATATCCGCGCTTACCCATTCTGAAGGATTCCATGTGAACCGAAAAAACTCTGATCACTTTCTCATTAACTTTTATATCAGCGTACATCAAACCTTCAGAATGCGGCGTCTCACCAAAGCTGAACTTAGCTGAATCTATAATCGGGTATCGTGATACAATTGCCATTCCAAATTTGAAATGTCCTTTCATTATACTTGACGTCGGGTAAAAATAACTGTACGGATAACCCATTTCCCTTAGCTTTTGAAGGTTGTCCGGATAATTTGATGAATACGGTTGAAAAAATTCCTGGAAACATAACACGTCAGCATACTGTTGTTCTACTGCATCCATCATCAGGTTCCGGGAACTCTCCTCCCCATGCGGCTTTCTTTGCTCATTCCAGCGGAAAACATTCCACGTCATCACACGAATACTATTATCTTCCTTTACCCTTTCAAAATCCTTGCTGAAGAAGTTGAATCCAAACGCCCAATTGATCTGCTGAAATCCGATTAACATCACTGCTAATAAAACCAGCGCTCTCCTCGAACGAAATAATAATTCGATCACAAACAATACAAACAACGCAATTAATATAAATGGAAATCCAAGTCCGAGGATCGCAACAAACCAAAAATCACCTGCATTAATATAAGGAGCAATGCATACCAGCAAATACAAAGTAGAAACAAGAATTCCTGCGAATAATAAGAATAAACGGGGACTGGTGGAAGATGGCGTTGCCATAAATAATAATAGGTATAAAGGTGTGCAAACATAATTTTTTTTCGGGTCCGGATCAAACTAATCAGGCGTTTTCCCCATAAATCAGTGAATTCACCCGGCGCTTCTATCCTTCATCTCATCCGCTTTATCCGACATTTCATTCATCAGCCAGATTCCGCCACACATGCACTGCTCTATCTTGCTCTAAATTTTATGATGTATGAGACATGCAATAATTATTACCACTTTACTTCTTTCCCTTTCGTTGGGCTCCAATGCTCAATTGGGAAATCTGCTTAATAAAGCAAAAAATAAAGTTCAGCAAAGAGCCGATACCAAAGTAGACAATGCCATGGAGAAGGGCCTGGATAAAGCGGAAGGCAAGAATACAAAAAGTAATAAATCCTCTTCTGCCGAAACCGGTGCAGACGACAATACCTCCGGTGAAAACACGGTGGCACAAAAGGAGGAAAACCTCGTAAAGAGCTACTCAAAATTTGACTTCATCCCGGGTGATTCCCTCATATATACGGAAGACTTCCAGCAGGATGAAGTAGGTGAATTCCCCCTGAACTGGAATACTGCAGGGAAAGGTGATGTTGTTAATCTGAATAATCATCCGGGTAAATGGTTGCGCATGTATGAAAACTCCCTTTACCTGACTTCCAACAAGAATGCGTTCTCCAAAAATTTCACGATGGAGTTTGACCTGATATTGCAAATGAAATATACCGGGTACACTTACCCCATTGTATCATTCGGCTTCTTTGCCAGCAATGAGGATTCAACAACCGATAACAAATTCCTTACCTATCAAAACGGACATCAGTCCGCAGAAATATTCCTCCGTCTTGGAACAGCTGGTACAAGCTATACGTATCTGAATTCGTACCTCAACAAAACGCAGAAATTCCATTCAGAGAACCAGGAGTTAGGGAAGATCGAAGATTTCTACCATAAAATATCTCATATCGCCGTACAGGTTCAGGAACAGCGTCTGCGTATTTGGGTCAACGGTGAAAAAAAATATGATCTTCCCAAAGCGTTGGGAAATGAACACCTTTTCAACCAACTCTTCTTTGAAGTAAGTTCTTCAAGCTATAAAGATGACGAACTCGGTTTCTTCATCTCTAACCTGAAGGTGGCCACCGGCAAGCCTGATTCAAGACATAAACTCATTGAAGAAGGCAAATTCTCCACCACCGGTATCCTTTTCGATTTCCAAAGCGCCGTGATCAAACCGGAATCTTATGGCGTGATAAAAGACATTGCAGGCGTTCTGAAAGACAACGGATCAGTTAAAGTAAAAGTACTGGGTCATACCAGCAGCGACGGTGACGATAAGGCAAACATGGAACTTTCTCAAAAAAGAGCTGCTGCTGTAAAGGATCTCCTGGTCAAAGAATTTGGCATTGATGCCGGCCGCCTTGAAACAGAAGGCAAAGGCGAAACCCAACCAGTCGCCGACAACAAGACAAAAGAAGGCAAGGCAGCTAACCGCCGTGTGGAATTTATTAAACTTTAAATAAACGGATGTTCGATGACCAATGTCGAACCGGTCCGTTGAGATGCGATCAATCATACCCGATGCTATACAAATGATGTCTGCCCGGTATCTATTCACGAATGCCATACCGGGCGATCAGACATCAACTCAGACCTTACCGCTACAATGAAAATTCAATTACATATCATTTACCTGTCAGCAGGTTTACTATTCCTGTCATTTACCAACAGTAACAGCAGCCGGAGCAGGACACCGTTCGCAGATACTACCGGCAAGGGACGCCCGGCGATCAATGCATCCTTTGCTTCAGTTGAGCACAAACTGACCGAACGTTCATACTCACCGGCAGCGCTCGATAACGTGTTGCAAATGGGACAGCCCGCAGGGTTACAACTTGGCACCACCCGGCAGGGACGTCCTGTCAATGCATGGTATTTCCCCGGCATCAGCGATAAACGCGCCCTGGTGATCGGCGGAGTTCACGGATCGGAACTTTCATCTATTGAAGTTGCACAGGCACTTGTAGAGCGATTGATGGCCGCAGAAGAAAAAACCTACTATTCAGTGATCGTTATACCATCCCTTTTTCCTGATAATGCAGCCACCGCCATGCGCATGCCCGAACAAACAGGAAGCGTACTTAATATCGGCCGGTATACACACGAACAGGCTGTTGATCCAAATAGGCAGATGCCTTCCCCCGGAGAAAATATCGACGATGACGAACTGACTGACCACCTCAGCCGGAGGATCGAAAAAGAAAATCAATTGTTGCTGCAACTCATCCGTGAATACAAACCTGACCGGATTGCCAGCGTGCATGCGATCCGGAATATCAACTATGGTGGTATTTATGCTGACCCAAGAACTGATGCCAATGGCATCGCGCTGGGCTTTACCAGCGATAGTAGTCTTGCCGTTGACATGGCAATGCTGGTAAACAAACAACAGGGAAATGTTGATGGCAACCATCTTCAATCCAGTCCAACAGCTTTATATTATAAAGATCCTACTCCGGTAGCGGCAGGCCTGATACAAAAAAGAAATACTGTTGGCGCTGCGCTTAAATCAAACCGGGGCAGCGGTATTTCCATGGGAACCTGGGGCACCACCGCGATCCAAAACGAGAAAGAGGCAGCACTGAACCGTGCCGCTATGCGGGTAATCACCATGGAAGTTCCTGGCGCCAGGCGCTCATTTGACTATAAAACAGATCAGCAAAGGGCTTTCTTCCGCAACCAGATGCTTGCTTTCGTCAATGCGATCCACCACGTATTTCTTGGAAACTATCACATCGAAGATTAGAGAGTTATTAGAAGCCAATGTCGTTTAGTTAAGTGACCCTGCTTTCAGATCGATGGCCGATGACCGATGGCCATCGGGCGGATGTTTTATTGAAAAAAACCGACACAATTCATCCGGTGTTTATTTCATCTCGGAGCGAATCCTGTTGACATCAGTAAAAGGTTGTAATAAGTTTGCTCTAGCATTAAACCTTAAAACAGTGGAAATCAAGATCACTCTATTCATAACACTCCTGGCGTATGCAGTCGTCATCAGCCAGAGCTTTTTTTATTTGCTCGCAATGGAAAGAGTATGCAGGAATATGAATCCTGCGACGTATATTGAATCCCGAAAACTGTTGGATGACCGTTTGAGTAAAACTCTTGCCGGTGCTTATTACACCACCTTGCTTGCGTCCATTGCTCTCACCGCTTTTTGCGTTACGAATCCTTCCGGACTTTTATTTATCTGTTCCATTATTTCCCTGGTTGCCTTACTTGCTGATATGGTGCTGGCGCTAAAAGGCAATCAACCCCTGAATAAGATCATCAATACCTGGACTACCACTGAATATCCCAACAATTGGGAACACTACCGTAACCGCTGGTTTGTATATTACAATACAAGGCAGGTTGTAAACCTGGCAGGTTTTGTCGTACTCGTGGGCGGGGTGATCTTTGGCTGCTGAATCAACTGACAACAATTTTTTAAAACAGATCTTATAAAAACTGGGCGAAAATCCATTTTACACTACTCTTTATTAAATATCAACCAACTCTTATTGTTATGAAAAAGAAAATGCTGGCAATTACAGCAATCGCCTCCGGAATCATTATCGCACTGGTTGCCTGTAACAGCGGATCCACAACTACTCCTACACCCGTAACAGAGGTCAGCAAAGACAGCCTGATCAAACGCGGAGAATACCTCGTGAGCACTATTGGCTGCGATGACTGTCATTCTCCCAAAGTAATGGGGCCTCAGGGACCAATGCCCGACATGGAACATCGCTTTGCTGGTCATATGGCCGGAGTCGGTGCACCACTGGGCAAGCCAGATCCCAACGCTCTTAAAACCGGATGGATGCAAATGAGTGCAGACCTCACCGCCGCATTCGGGCCATGGGGAATCTCCTATGCCGCAAACATCAGCAGTGATGAAACAGGCATCGGCAATTGGACCGAACAACAATTCATCAAAAGCCTGCGCGAAGGAAAAATGAAAGGCATGACGGAAGGACGCCCTATGTTACCACCAATGCCATGGCCAAATTTTGCAAAACTTAACGACACCGATCTCAAAGCAATCTTTGCCTACCTGAAAACAACCAAGCCGATCAAAAATGTTGTGCCAGGACCAAAGCCAATGACCGAACTATAGATCGCTTTGCTTTGCAACAGTGATTTTCTGTGAAGAACTGAGGCCATTATCGAAATGGCCTCTTTCTTTTGTCAACCTTAAACCTTATCGCATGAACAGGAAAATTCAACTCATTACGCTGCTGTTATTCAGCGCCGTTATAATTGCATTCGCCATCCGCGCAGGACAACATCACGAAAACTGCCGGGAACACTGTATGACCACAAAGGCTAATAACCTTGCTCTGAAATGAACTGACCGGGCTAGGAGTATCGCAAAGAACACGAAGGCATCGCGGGTCCGCCAATCTATCTTTG
>JBEVKW010000158.1:0-5109 GCA_040509495.1 Chitinophagaceae bacterium
CTTCGAACCTCTTTTAACTAGGAACTTCAACACCGGTAGTTGGGAGAAATTTAAGAAGTACGTCCGAAACCTTCCGAACGATGGAAATTACCATCAACTAGACGACAACCTTACTTTTGCCAACACAAGGGTAACCAAGAAGGATTACAGTAGCAAACGACTGCCATATTCGCTCGAGCCTGGAAAGACGGATGCTTGGGATGAGTTGCTTAGTGTGCTATATGCTCCAGAAGAACGAGACAAGATTGAGTGGGCAATCGGGTCGATCGTCGCTGGAGACTCGAAATGGATCCAAAAGTTCCTGGTATTTTATGGAGCACCGGGAACCGGTAAGTCCACCGTCATTGACGTATTTGAGAAATTGTTTGATGGATACGTAACAACGTTCGAAGCTCGTGCACTGACCAGTAACGCTGGTACGTTCGCAATGGAGATGTTCGAGAAGAATCCGTTAGTAGCCATTCAGCACGATGGTGATCTATCACGGATCGAAGACAACACAAGGCTGAACTCCATTGTCGGACATGATCTGATGAACATGAACGTCAAGTTCAGGTCGTCGTTTAGCATCAGGCCAAACGCTATGGTCATAATTGGCACCAATAAGCCCGTGAAGATTGCTGATTCCAAAGCGGGTAATACACGTAGATTAATTGACGTACACCCAACTGGTGTGAAAATTGAGCCACACCGGTACCACATTCTTGTGGAGAATATTAACTATGAACTCGGGGCTATTGCATATAAGTGTCTTAACCGATACCGAGAGATGGGAAAGTTCTACTATGAAAACTATATTCCCACAAAGATGATGATGTTGACTGACTCCTTCTACAACTTCGTAGAAGCACACTTCGACATCTTCAAGTCCCACCAGGACGGAATCCAGCTCAAGTACATCTGGGACCTCTACAAGCTGTACTGCGAGGACGCTAACATAATAAAGCGTCTACAGTATCATGAGGTTCGAGATGAACTAAGTAGCTACTACGAGGAATACCGAACTCGTCATTTCATTGGCGATAAGGAGTATCGTAGTGTCTACCTCGGTTTCAAAGGGTTACCGGAGCAGGGACCATTTCCGTTCGTTCCAGATACTTCGTACGTGATCGAACTGAACGATTACGACCCCGAGTCAAATCCATCGGCGTTCGACTCTCTGTATCCATATCTGTCGGCACAAGAAGCAAAGCCGAGCGGATATCCTGGGTACAAATGGAACAAGTGCCCGACGATCTTGCAAGACATAGACACCACCAAACTGCATTTCGTCAAGGTTCCAGAGCAGCACATCGTCCTCGATTTCGACTTGGTAGACGAAGATGGGGAGAAGGACTTAGAAAAAAATATAGAGCGTGCCTCAAAGTTGCCTCCGACGTACACAGAGTTGAGCAGAAGCGGCAAGGGTCTGCATCTGCATTATCTGTACGGAGGTGATGTGTATGAGCTGGATTCAGTGTTTGATGTTGGTATTGAGATAAAGACTCTTTTAGGCGACAGTTCTCTTCGTAGACGATTGACCAAATGCAACAGCTTGGACATTTCGACCTTAAACGGAGGGCTTCCAAAGAAAGAGAAGAAGGTGCTTGAGACTAAGACTATACAAAGTGAAAAGGGTCTTCGCGATCTAATCGATCGAAACCTTCGCAAAGAGATCCATGCTGGCACAAAGCCATCCATCGACTTCATACACCACATCCTGGAGACAGCGTATGAGGACGGTCTAAGTTACGACCTACAAGACCTGCGACCTATTGTCCTGGCGTTTGCAACTAAGAGCACGCACCATGCCCTTGACTGTGTTCGGGTTGTGCAGACGATGAAGTTCGTAGGGAAAGAGAAGATGCCAGAACCAAAGGAAGATGGTGAGGAGCCTCTGACGTTCTTTGACGTTGAGGTATATCCCAACCTCTTCATCGTGTGCTGGAAGTATCAGGGGTCAGAAGCGGTGGTGCGGATGGTCAATCCGACTGCTGATGAAATAGCCCCCCTGTTCAAACAAAAGCTCGTCGGTTTCAATAATCGGCGGTACGACAACCATATCATATACGCTCGTTACATGGGTTACTCTATTGAAGAGCTGTACGACCTTACGCAGAAGATCATCAACAGCGGACACAACGATTCTTGGGGATTGTTTGGAGAAGCGTTTCACATTTCTTATGCGGACATTTATGACTTCAGCTCGAAGAAGCAAGGACTCAAGAAGTTCCAGATCGAACTCGGCATTCACCATCTAGAGCTGGATCTTCCATGGGATCAGCCAGTTCCAGAGGGTCAATGGGGCAAGGTCGAGGAATACTGTGTGAACGACGTCATTGCGACGGAGGCAGTATTTGAGTCAAGGAAGCAAGACTTCGTAGCTCGTCAAATCTTGGCAGAGCTTTCTGGGCTGTCGGTAAACCACACAACACAGAACCACACAGCGAAGATCCTCTTTGGGGATGACAAACGCCCACAGAAGAAATTCGTGTACACAGATCTAAGTGAGCAGTTCCCAGGCTATGCATTCGACGGGAAAGAGAGCCGTTATGGTGGTGAAGTCACAGGTGAGGGTGGTTACGTCTATTCCGAGCCCGGTGCCTACCAAAATGTCGCGTTACTTGACGTGGCGAGTATGCATCCGACGAGTATCGAGCAACTTAATCTTTTCGGACCCTACACTGGCAACTTTACCGCACTTAAAGAAGCACGGATGGCGATCAAACATAAGGAATACGAACGCGCCAGACGCCTACTTGACGGTAAGCTCGCTAAGTTTCTGGCAAATGCTGAAGACGACGAGGCTGGCGCTGAGGCACTGTCGTACGCTCTCAAGATTGTCATTAATATCGTCTACGGACTTACAAGTGCTCGCTTTGATAATCCGTTCAGAGATGTGCGGAATGTCGACAACATCGTCGCGAAGCGAGGCGCCCTCTTCATGGTCGACCTTAAGCTCGCGGTACAGAACCTCGGGTTTACGGTAGCACACATCAAGACCGATTCCATAAAAATCCCCGACGCAACTCCGGACATAATCGAATTCGTAATACAATTCGGGAAAAGGTATGGCTATGACTTCGAACACGAAACGACCTACGACAAGTTCCTTCTTGTTAACGATGCTGTGTATGTTGCCCGCTCTGGTGGTAAGTGGACCGCTGTCGGTGCACAATTCCAGCATCCGTATGTCTTCAAAGAGCTCTTTTCGCACGAGGATCTGGAATTCGATGACCTATGCGAAGTTAAGAATGTTACTCAGGGGTCAATGTACCTGGGTGGCTTTGACGACAATGTGGAACTGTCCGACCTGCGGCACGTGGGAAGAACGGGAAGTTTCATGCCTGTTCGATACGAGGGCGCGTCACTTTGGAGAGTTAAGGATGGTAAGAGATACCACGTCGCAGGCACAAAGGGATACCAGTGGATCGAAAGAGACGTTGCCAAACATCGTGATTCTGTGAACGATCTCTTCACGGATATGGATTATTTCGAGAAGTTGAAGTCCGATGCACTCAAGGCAATTGAGAAACACATATCGTACGAGGAGTTGATTAGGTGACTGACAGAGAAGAACCACTTCTTGGACTGGCTTCTACTAATGAGCTTATGCGGGAACTTATTGCCAGATTCGAGACGCAGTCGCTAACAGAGGAGTTTGAATCGTCGGTGAATTGTTTGCGAGCGGCCACTCTTAAGAACATTCTCTTTGGGATGGCTCCAGTGGAACGAAACTACAAAACTGTGGACTCGTAGCAAAGGGGTAATATGCCTGATATCGCCAAAACATTCATGATCGAGGATGCTCGGATTCTCTTCCGTAATTTCGCAGGCAGAGAAGACAAGTATAATCGAGAAGGTGATCGCAACTTCGCCGTGGTTCTTCCGGAAGATGTTGCCGAGCAAATGCTGCAGGACGGTTGGAACGTCCGATTCCTAGAGCCACGAGAAGAAGGAGATGAGCCAACCGCTTACATTTCGGTGGCTGTCAACTTCAACAACCGACCACCAAGAGTGGTACTTCTTACCTCAACGACAAGAACGCAATTGGACGAGAGAACAATCGAAGTTTTGGATTGGGCCGACATTCAAACGGCCGATCTTATTGCGAGGGGGTATGACTGGACAGTTAATGGGAAGTCGGGCACAAAGGCTTATCTGCAATCACTGTTTGTTACCATTGAAGAAGACGCCCTAGAGAGAAAGTATGCGGTCCATGAAATTTCGGAGAACTAACCTCATAGAGTGTGGATGTGGCGAAAAGCTGCTTCGTCCAGGTGCCGTAGAACGCGAAAAGGGCATCGAGCACCGTACCGATGGGCCGTGTTATTACATCGAGAATACTGTGCAAGAAGAACCACCCCCCGCCAGGGAAGGAAAGCCCCGTATGAAGTTCACGACGTATGTACGGAAGCCATTCATCGTTCAAGCTGTGGAGATCACTGAAGACAACATTGCTGAGATCGCGAAGTTCGTCGGTGACCTTCGGCAGAAGGAGGATGGCTCTCCCTACATCCTTGTGGATCCTCGTCTCGTCCCGAACGTTGAGCGAGTGTATCCAGGCTTCTACATGACGAAGATGGGCGAGAACATTCGGTGCTACTCGCGTCGAGTCTTCACCGACCAGTTCATCATCCAAAGCGATCAGATCAAGCCATGGGTGGACTACATGGTGCATGGCGATCAGGCACCGGCGGCGTAGTTCGTAGCTCCTACAACTCCTATAGTGAGAGAGTACATGTATGTATTGTCGAGAGTACGTACATGTACTTTCAACTTTTTTATCGGAAAGGAAGGTGTATGAAAGAACTGAGCAGAGCCCAGGTAGCCAATTTGATCTCGCATTTGATAGAGCGTGGGATCACAGTTGAAAGCCTGTCTGAAGCGTCAGGGGTTAGCCAACCCGTCATCATCATGATCATGAAAGGACAGCTGAGACCAAGTCCTGAAATTCGGAAATCGTTGGCATCCGCTCTCGGTATAAGAACGGATCTGCTCGTCTGATTTTCCTCCTTGCCCGCCGAGGGAGGAAGACGATCGGTTGTGGGTGACTGCGTAGTGGAACCCTCTTCAAACCACACAAGGAGGAATAATGGGCGTGAATGAGTTGATTCGACTCCTGTCGAC
>JBEVKW010000159.1:0-26783 GCA_040509495.1 Chitinophagaceae bacterium
GATCACATCCGCATGTTGGCAGATCTGTTCGAGACTGGCTTCTTTTACGTTGCCTTCCGCAAACCCGAATTTGTATTTATCATATGCCAAAATGGTCACATCGAATGACTTCAGCAGTTTCGCAAATGCTCCCCCTGTATTGCCAAATCCGATGATCCCAACTGTTCTTCCCGTAAGTTCCGTTCCCCTGTTTTCATCTCTTTTCCAAAGCCACCTTTTTACTTCTTCAAAAGAGGAAGGGATCTTGTTCATCATACCGAGCAGTAATCCCATCGCATGTTCGGCCACTGCATTTCGATTGCCTTCAGGACTGCTGACGCAGAGAATACCTTTGCTCTCGGCATAAGGAATATCGATCAGCTCCATGCCACTGCCAAGCCGGCCGATCCATTGAAGAGCCACGGCTTTATCCAACAGCGCTCTGTCTACCTTTATGCGTGTTGTCAGGATCAGTCCTTCAACATCATGGATGTTCTCAGATAATTCCTCATAACTGATCTGCGGATTATAATCTACTACATACCCTTTTTTTTCCAGTACTTCACGAAGATGGTCGTGTGCCTTTCCAGTAATGATAGCTTTCTTCATGTTATAAATTCCAGCGATTATTTCATTTTAAAACTCAGTTCGGCAAACTGTGTCACGCTAAGTTGCTCAGCTCTTTTATTAAACAATTCGTTTTCCAGTATGGCGGGGTCAAACAGTCCGCGAACAGCGTTCCGTAACGTTTTTCTTCTTTGATTAAATGCTGTTTTAACAAGCAGGAAAAAGGCTTTTTCAGATTTCATAGCGGGAATCTCTTTTCGGGGCAACAATCTGATCACGCCACTCTTGACTTTAGGAGGAGGGTTGAAACTTTGTTCGGATACATCGAACAGATACTCAACATCGAAGAACGCCTGCACAAGTACACTTAGCACTCCGTATACTTTGTTTCCTTCAGGAGCAGCCGCTCTTTGCGCCACTTCTTTCTGGAACATTCCAACCATG
This sequence comes from Chitinophagaceae bacterium, assembly GCA_040509495.1. GTDB lineage: Bacteria > Bacteroidota > Bacteroidia > Chitinophagales > Chitinophagaceae > Terrimonas_A. Next base: position 991 of record JBEVKW010000159.1, read on the forward strand.
CATTCGACATCATCTTTCCATTCAAGTATTTTAAATAAGATTTGTGTCGAGATGTTGTAAGGGAAATTGCCTACGATAGTAAACTGACCGGTAAACGGTCTTTCGATGTCCAGGAAGCTTTGATGAATGATCTTATCTTTTATAACAGGATACGTTGTGGTCAGGTAAGCGACCTTTTCCTCATCCAGTTCCACCGCTTTGAAATCGATATTTTCTAATTGAAGAAGATACTTAGTCAGCGCCCCGCCTCCAGGTCCGACTTCCAGTAACTGCGAGAAAGGCCGTTCCTGCAGCGAGGAGATAATCTTACGGCAGATATTTTCATCTTTAAGGAAATGCTGACCAAGCGACTTTTTGAGCGTGTACATATTGCAAAAGTACGGAATCGGCGGAAGCTGCACGGGGAAGTGAATAATCCTGGTCTAAGATGGGTTTCCTGCACACACGAATCCCTGGCGGATTTAAGAACCAGCCTGAAAAGCAGGTGATATTTTTGTTGAAGAAGTTTTCCTTGTTTGTTTTTGTCCTTTTTAATATTTCAAACAGTATCCAGCCGTCCGACTGGATATATTAAGCATCACCTCTTATGAAAAGGGTTCAGCCCAGGCACGCCCCCTTTCATAAGAGACGATGCATAACATTCGCGAAACATAAATATCCTAAACCAGCGATCTGAAACCTTGAGAAAAAAACGAATTAATCGGGGAAAATAAACAGCAATCTCTGGCCTGGATGATAGAAATTTATTACTCTTCCACGGAAGCTAATAGCGCCTCAGCTGGAAATTAAAAATACGATCCCACTACAAGCGCTGTACCTTCAATGTTGCGTCGACCCCTTCACCACTCACCTGCACATAATAGATCCCCGGAGTAAGACTGCTAAGATTGATGGGTATTATATTTTGCCCTTTAACAAGATTTTCCGACGCCTGTAATATCACACGGCCTGTATTGTCGCATAGCTTCCATTGAATACGACTATTGTTGCGCGATTGAAGAATCAATTTCGCTTCACCGGTCGTTGGATTCGGTGAAAGGCTTATCGCTGAAGCAACAAACGACAACGATACAGGTATGACATTGGAATAAGATATACTTCCATCTTTGTCCATAGCACGTAATCTGTAATAAACAACCGGCGCAAAAACGGACGTCAGTGAATTATCTATATATGAATACTTTGATGAAGAATTTTCATCACCCGATCTTTTCCCTACAGTAATAAAATTCTTGCCATCAATACTTCTCTCCACCAGGAATTCGGCAGACTGATCATCTGCCCTTCTTTCCCACTGTAAAAGTCCGGACCCGTTTGCCTGTAGCATAACGGTGAATGACAGTAGTCTTACCGGCAGTACAATTCCCGCAGCACCAAAATAAAATGATGAAAATCCGGTTAGGGCATTATACTGCAATACATAGCCGTCAGCGCCATGCGTATTCCAGTGAGTGGGTGTGATAACGGATGTGGTGGATATGATCGCAGGACCACAATTATCATCGTTCTTCAGGATACGCAGATCCGTCAAACCACTGATTCCACTTGCACCATCCGCATCGAGTTCGTCAAACTCAGCTTTCGATATATACAAACGTATCCGCACGGGCTGCCCCGCGGCCGGCTGATTTTCCGGCGTGATGGTGATACTGCGATGCAGATACTTTTTCCCGCCCGCTACACGGATAGCTCCGTTATGTATAAAGAAAGATGATTGCACTACACCCAAATTATTTCCATTGGCATACACTTCTGCCAGTACATTACCATCCGGACCCGTGAAGGGAACCCATAAGTTGGTATTCTGATCTGCACTGCTGATTCTCACAGCACTTCCTGTTACACACGCTCCCGGCGCCGCATCCGTAACATCGATCGCCTCCGGAATGGAACTTTTATTTGACGCATCATTCAGGTAACCGAGAAACGTATATTTCTGCACACATCCCGCGCAGGCAGGAACGATGGGGTTGTTCGCACTGGGGCCTGAACTACTGGAAGAGCGATCCATTACAACATAAATTGACCGCCCACCGGGATCAACGGCAACGTCACGGAATCTGTTTCGGCTCCCAAAATATCCAACCGTATCTGCACCATCAACCGGTACGGTTGCAGCTCCGTCACTACTTAGTTTCAACCTTAACACTCTTCCCCACTTTAGTGATTCTATCAGCAAAGAGTTCTTCCACCCGGGAATAAAGCTTTTGGCATATATACCCATTCCTGAATATCCTTCAGAATGCCAATACTGGTTCGCATTCTGTGCCTGCAAATTGTTAGAACCGTCCCAATACAGGCGATTGTTATAGATATATTGTATAGACCATGGAGTGGAATTGTTGCCTGCTGCTGCGGGATAGTTTGAATAGATCGGATCCATATAGCTTGTTCCGATCGTTGCCGCATTGGAAGCCTCGCTTATGATCAGCGGAAGAGAACTTCCCGAAGGACCCGCCTTCGCATTATTGTAGTTGCCATCATTCTTATAACCAATTACCAGTGGATGGCCGTAATTCTTTCCCGGCTCCAGCAGGTTCACCTCATCATCGCTGAAAGGGCCATGGGATGTACCATAAAAACGAGGCACTCCATTGATCGTATCATAAGCAAAGCCCTGGTTGTTTCGCATTCCCTTACTCCATACAGCACTTTGTTCGCCAAGGAAGACATTGTATGGATTATCATTCGGGATCCAACGATCATAGTTCATGGTAGTCGGCTCCTGCACCGGATCACCGTCTTCCTCGAGGTTGAATCGGAGGATCTTCCCTTCATAAGAAGATGTCAGCTGCGACTTGATCGTTCGGCTGATGTTATCAAACTGGCCCGCCCCCATATCGCCAACCGCATAATAGAGATAGTCGATGCCTCCTTCTGGCTTAATGATCAAACGACCGGAATTATGGTCATTACTGCCGCGAATCGTGTCACACACTTTTACCGGACTTCCAAGCATGCCGGAAAGCGGATTATATGTAAACCGGACAACCCATGTCATGAACAGGTGCCCTTGTACAAGCTCACTGTTATATGTTTGATTCTGTCCGATGTAACTCCTCACATAAGCTATATAGACAAAACGCCTGGCAGGATTGGTGATAAATTCAGGATGAATAGCAAGTCCCATCATTCCTCCCTGCGGCCATGGATTCTGGCCGGAACCAAACGTGCGTCGATAAGAAGAAGGGGTGAAACTGCTGCCATTGCTCAGGTCGAGTATAGTACGCCAACCGCCGTTGACAGGATGTACTTTATTCACTTTATATCCTTTCGCCTCTGTAACCCAGAGAGAATCATCAGGACCGTACGTTATTTCCCAGGGATCCTGGAAATTATCGGCCGCATTGACAAGATCGGTTTTTAAGAACACCTCCTTCATCCTGCTGGATACAACCTGCCCCAGGGATGGAACACAGAACAGCAATCCCAGCAAAAGGAAGAGTGGAGGCTTTTTCATCGATAGCGGATTTAGCCGGAAAAATAGAAAGTTCGTGCTATATAGTGATGAGTAGTTTTCGTGAATTTGCCTCAGGTAGAAACACGATGGGTTGTTGATCTGCGACCCGCTCCGGGGCAAAGTAGCAGACCCGGCATCGGCGATTTCGGGCAACGGTGAACGGTCAACGGACAACGATACAGAACTTTCCCTAACTTTACCTACAAATCTGTAAAACAATGTCTAATACTCCCCAAAAGCCCGTTATCGGCATTTCTTGTGGCGACCTGAACGGGATCGGGTTAGAGCTTATCATTAAAACTTTCTCAGATAGCCGGCTGCTTGACCTTTGCACACCGGTGATCTTTGCATCCAATAAAGTGGTGAACTTTTACCGGAAGTCCATCGCCGAGATAAACTTCAACTATCAAAGTACAAAGGAGTACAACCGGCTTAATAATAAGCAGGTGAACGTATTCAACTGCTGGGAAGAAGAAGTCGCTGTCAATCCCGGTCAACTGGAAGATGCCGCAGGCAAGTATGCGGTCCTGTCTCTGCAAACCGCTGTTGCTGCATTGAAACAACAACAGGTCGACGGCCTGGTGACCGCTCCTATCCATAAGAAAAATATCCAGTCGCCCGACTTCAACTTTCCCGGTCACACGCCTTACCTGAAAAGTTTTTTTGAAGCAAAGGATGTGGTGATGATGATGTGTGCAGGCAGCTTTCGCGTGGCACTGGTCACCGAACACGTTCCTGTAAAAGATATTGCGAAGTATATCACGAAAGAAAATATCGTTAGTAAGCTTCACATCATACATAAAAGTCTGCAGCGTGACTTCGGCATTGATAAACCACGCATCGCCGTACTCGGATTGAATCCACATGCGGGGGATGAAGGACTGATCGGCAATGAAGAAGAAACTATCATCAAACCAGCTATCAAAGAAGCAAAGAACAGCAATATGCTGGTAGTTGGTCCTTTCAGCGCCGATGCATTCTTTGCAAGAAAACATTACGATAAGTTCGATGCAGTCCTGGCAATGTACCATGACCAGGGCCTCATTCCTTTCAAAGCGCTTGCTTCCGGTGAAGGTGTTAACTACACTGCAGGCCTTCCTGTAGTAAGAACATCACCTGATCATGGTGTAGCTTTTGATATCGCAGGTAAAGACAAAGCCGACGCCTCATCATTCCTGACCGCTATTTATGAATGTATAGACATCATTCAGCAACGCGCAGATTATGATCTCAACAGGAGCAATCCTTTAAAGAAGATCAATCCGGAAGTATTTGCGAGAATGGAAGACGAAGACATCCGCGAATAATAGGCGATCGAGCATCAATACTGAACTATCAGGTTAAGCAACCCTGAAACTGAATAGGAAATTTACTAGCCTGGAAAATACTTTCCGGGCTTTTTTTATGCCTTATTTTCTGAGGTAAAGTATTCAATCATAATCTATTCGTGTTTATTCACGGCCATTCACGCTCATCTGCGCCAGAAAAATATTATCGTAATTACTTGCAAATACTGGAGCGAGTTACTACGTTTGTTTCCGGTTACGGAAAACCACATTCTACCACGTAAAAATACGAATAGAGTTGGTTCAGGGACTTCCACCACCCTGATCCGTTTTTTGATTCGCTTATCCGATATTCCTGTGGGCCTGTTGAGAAATAATCAAACCCAAGGAAATGAAAACGAACTTTTACGGCTTTATTATCGCCCTTTTACTGAACGCCACCATTGCAATGGCATATCCTGGCGTCAACCCTTTTACAAGCTCAGCTTCCACCACAGCTGCCACAGCTCCTAAAGCTTCTGTTGAAGCATTGCAATGTACGTGTACGGATAAGCGAACCCAACTGACCTGGTCGGTCAATAACAATGAAGTGGCTGGCCAGCTTGAACTTGAAAGAAGCATTAATGGCTCTTCGTTCAAAACTGTTGCGATCATTTTCACTACTGAAGACAAAGGCACAGCTGAATACGCGTTCCGTGATCCAAATGTTGCGGCCAATAGTTCTTACCGCGTTAAGATCATCGATAAGAAAGGTAGCGCCACTTATTCAACTGTTGTTTCCAGATAAGAAGGTCACACATCCGTACACAACTTAAACCCTCGTCTATGTCAGTAGAAAAGATCAACAAAAGAAAAGAGCTGGCGAAGAAATTAAGAAAAGCAATCGACCGTCTTCTGGCTCCGAAAGAACATCCACCTGCACTGGTTTTGGTGCCTGTAAAACAGCCGAGAAGATTTTAACCTGATTTAATTTTTCTTTAGTATACACTTAGAGTTTCCAATAGAAGCGGCCCTTTGTCTAGAGGGCTGCATTTCTTTTAGCTCAGAGGAAGAAGGGGGATGAGAATGGGATCGCTTTAAGAAGACAGTATTACTTTCCCTGGCCGAGATAAGCTTGCAGATTTTTTACGTATTCCTCAAAAGCCGAGATCCCCTGCGGCGTGATCTTACAGATTGTTTGAGGATAGTTGTTCTTGAATTGCTTTACCACATCTATATAACCGGCATCTTTCAGCTTTTGTATCTGCACACTGAGATTACCTGCTGTAGAGTTTGTTTTTTCTTTAAGGAATGTGAATTCAGCTTCCTTCACACCGATGAGAAGTGACACTACAGCAAGCCGTAATTGTGAATGCAATATGGGATCAAGATCTTTAAACATTAGCCGATTTTACTTTCCGGTACCTGCTGTTTAGAATCAACCCCGGTATAAGCCAGTTGCCGATGCCGGCAAGCCCGCTTAATAACATATCGTACTTAAAGGGCGTGAAGAGAGAGACAACAAAAAAAGCATAACAAATGATTGCACCGATGGTCATCGGTTTGAAACCAGTGATCCAACCCGTTGCAAGTGTAGGAAAAGCATAGATGATCAGGAAAATAGAACTGAGGCTAAGCGCGGACGGACGATAATTTTTAATCTCACCGGTAAGTGTATTACGTTGCAACAATTCAATATTATCAGAAGAAAATAAATGCTGGCTGGCCGAAGGAACAATATTGCCGTATAAAACAAGGCAGACGATACTGATACCGAAAACATTCCATACCACATCTGTTGCCGACTGTGTGTAGGTTTTTACGCTTCTCCTTTTCGACGCCCGGATATTTATCCAGATGCCGGGTAGAATGGCCACAAGTGTTAATATCCAGATATCGAAACCAATCGAAAAGTTGAACTCTTCCTGAAAATAACTTACGAGGCCGCAAGTACCGATTACCGCTCCCCAAAGAATAGAACTGCTGCCACTTTCATGAAAATGACTCTTTGCCTTTCCGATCATCTCCTGGATCAGTAGCAGACTTTCCTGTTCAGATATTTTTTTGTCTTCCATAGTTAAGCCAATTGCTTTCTTTTTTTCGCACGCATTACATAGCCTGGAACAATGAACGCCGATACAGCAGATGCAGCCATTAACAATAGCTGAACATCATATCCTACATAGATCGATATTATCGCTATCGCCCAACAAATAACGGCGGCCCATCTCAAAAGCTGTAGTCGCAGGATGGCTCCACTTATAAAGGAGCAAAGTCCGTAAAGCGCAAGATAAACAGGAAATGCAAACTGCCACGCATTACTATAGGAAAATACAAGCGACAGGATACTGAAGGAGACACCACATGCGATCCCGAAAAAACTCATGGCCTCATTCATATATGTTTTTACTTTCGTTCTACGGCCAAACTTATAGCCATAAATGATACTGATAATACTTCCGGGGATCATGAGTAACCACACCAGGTAATGATGAGGATACTGAACGATCTCCCGCAAAATATACTGCCCCAGCGCTGCAGAGAATATCAGCCATCCCCATAGCAGTGAAAAGAATGCATTGTCAGCAAAATCTTCTTTCGCTTTATCAATCATCGACTGAATAACCCGGAAGCTATCCTGGACAGAAAAGTTCTCATCATTCATAACAATTGGTTTCGGCTGTATATAGAATAGGCATCGCAGCTCCGCGTATATTCCGGAACTGCGATACCTTGAAACACTACAAATTACTTGATCTGGGAGATGAAGTATGTCGCCTGATCTTTCCCCCAATGCGGAGCAAGGTTGTCAGCCGGCTTGAAGGCTTCAAATTTTTTCAATGCCTCTTCGAATTTCTTTTTTGCTTCATTTTTATCGCCACCGAATTGCTCTGGTGTAAAGAACAGGTCCTGGCCTTCCAGTAAAGGCACACGCGGATTTTCCGGGTTCAGCTTTTTAGCAGTTGCCAGTGCTTCGGCAGCAACGGGAGACAATTCCATATACCTGCTCATCGGATCAGCCATCATTTTCGCTGTATTATACATTTTTTTCAGGATGAAGATCTCTGAATTGTCTTTTTGTAACTCTTCAGCCTTTGCTATCAGAGGTGCTGCTTTATCAACGATCGGATCGATCTTATCAGTCTGACCGGTCACAAACATATTATTCGCAGCACTCACGGTTGCCAGTGCGGCGTAGTAATAAGGCAACCATTGAGTTTTTTCAGCTTCGGCAACACGCTGAAATGAGTTACCTAACTCTGTGTAACCATCGACAGTTTTTGTTGTATCCAATGTGGCGATCAATTTCTCCATGGCAGATTTGTAACGGTCACTTTGTGCATTCACCGCAATAAAAGAAAGAGCAAGAGCAGCTGATAAAAATATACGTTTCATGTTTTGAGTTTTTATGGTTAATGAAGATTAAGATCAAAGATTACTGTTGATTACATTTTCTGTATTGTCTACGCCAAAGCTCATAAACAAACCGATGAATACAAACGAACGGGATGGCGGAACGATGGCCTCCTTCCTGATGGAATTGTAAGAATATTTATACCCATAAGTCTGTTTGATACCGAAGATATTATTTACTGACAATACCAGTACGGTGAATTTGTTTGCTCCTTTACTGAACAACTTTGGCAGATAATTCAGGCTAAAGCTGACATTATGAAAATCATCCGTTTCTCCCCGATCGGCAAACTTGTTGATGCCATTATCATTGTAAATATTGTAGTAGGGGCGCCCGCTTGAATAGGTATACGTCATATTGAAACCGGTTTTCCAGGCTGTCACGAATTTCTTCATCACTAATGATCCTGTATGCTTAGCAGCAAAGCTTGGCTGCATGGCAGTTGGAAAATTCAGAAAGTCGCGCTTTGTATCCAGGTAAGAATAGGAAACCCAGTAATCCAGGTTCTTGATCGTTTTTTTATCTCTCCAGAAAACTTCAATTCCTTTTGCATCACCAAACCCATTGTTGTTGGCTGCAACCTGGTCGTTGTTGTATTGCGTACCCGTTTTTACAAGGTTGTCATATTTCTTATAGAACACTTCGAAACGCGCAGTGATATTCTTATTTGTTTTCAGGTACTGGGCAACGTAGTGAGTTGCTTTTGCAAAATCGAGATTGCCAACAGAACGGAGATATCTCGTCTCCGGGTTTTGATAGAACATTCCATACGCAAGGGATGCCTGGCTTTCTTTACCTAACTTATAAGCCAGTGACGCGCGTGGTGCAATATTCGAGCGATCAAATAAAGCGGAGTGTTCAAAGCGACCACCCACCTTTGCTGCCAGCGCATTGGTCAGATAAATATCGGTCTCAGCAAATACCGACTTCAAATGCTCCTGTATAGTGAAATCATAGTGCTGACTGGTATAGTCTGTATAATTTGGATTGTCATTGCTGTTGTTGTATTCTACGCCAAATCTTGCCGCACTAAGGCCAACAATTCTTTTCTCAAAAACAGCCTTTGCATTGAAGTATTTTCCTTTCGATTGTAAACCGAAATCTTTCCACTCAAGACCTTGCAACACCACATCCTGGTTACTGCTGTTCTGCATTCCCCCATCTATATCATCCTGGTTGTAGGCATACGACACGCCCAGATTCATTTTCCAGCCATTGCTCAGACCTTCTCTCCAGGAAAGGTTATGATACATATTGAAGTTCTTCAAACCAAACCGGTCCTTGTAGCCAATAGAGTCAATACTATTCTCACGGAATCCAAGTTTGTTACGGCTGAAATAACCGTAGTATTTCACCATTCCTGTAGCAGATGTTTTAAAACGGAAGTTTGCATCGCCTGTGTGATATTCCGGCTCTTTAATATAATCCTGGCGTTGCTTGAGCACTTTGAATACAGCCCACAGATTGGTATAGTCATAATTGAATCCCCAGGAGAACTTCTTATTCTTCGCCAGTTTCTGGAGACCACCACTGATCCCAAGTGGCGAAAATCCAAGACTGCCGGCACTTTGTTCAGGCAGATCTATTGTTTCAAGGACAAGAGCGGAAGACAGCGCCTGACCATACAACGCGGAGTAGCCGCCTGTGCTGAAAACTGTTCCTTTGAAAATGAACGGAGAGAAACGGCTTCGCGTGGAAATATTTGGAATGCTGCTGTAAAAGAAATTGTTGACCAGCGTTCCATCAATAAAGGTTTTTGTTTCCGCAGCTGTACCACCGCGAACGAAAAGACCTTCGCTCTCTCCCACTTGCTGTGTTCCGGGCAATGTTTTCAATGCGGCTGTCACATCGGCGTTCGCGCCGGCAGTTGTTGCCACATCGATAGGCGTCAGAACAGCCGTGCGTTTTTTATCACTTGCTTCAAATGTTCCGGCGGTTACGACCACAGCACTCAACTCAGTGATCTCTGCTTTGAGTTGAATTGCGAAATTGTAAGAAGAGTCTTTGGTGAGCTTTAGGACCTGTTCAAAAGGCTTCAGGCCAGTTGAACTGGCCACCAGGGTCAGTTCGCCTTTCTCAGTTGTCGAAAAGGAGAAGCGGCCGAGGCTATCGGTAGTTGCGCCATCGTAGGTGTCTTTCAGGGTAATGTTGATGCCGGGTAGGGGCTTCGATTTGTTGTTGGTGACCATTCCTTTCAAAACAGACTGAGAATTAGCCAGTTGAGAGCTAATTACTGCAGCGAGCGACAAGGCGGTTGTAAGCAGGAGTTTCATTTTTCAGTTGATTGCGACACAAACGTAAACCAGTTTATGATATAAACCAAATAAGGGCAGGGAAATATTTTCGACATGATCTGCGTAGAAGGAACGCGGCGAACGATACGCAACGGACGCAGCGAAAACAGCCAGGAATAAATTGTATTTCGCCGCTCACCGCGTATCGTTCGCCGCGTTCCTCCTACGCCATACGCAATAAAAAAGCGATCCCGGAAATCCGGGACCGCCTATAGATAGATAAACTTGAGATCGGCTTATTTGTACTGAGGGATCAGGCTCTTCGCCAGTTCCACCATTTTCTTCACTCCGTCGTCAGGAAGATTTCCCTTTTTGAACTGAGCGAGTACATCAGGAAGTTTGTTTTCCATTTCCAGCAGGAAATGTTCTTCAAACTCTTTTACCCTTTTAACAGGTACTTCTTTGATCAGACCGTTCGTACCGAGATAGATGATCGCAACTTGTTTCTCTACGGAGAATGGAGAGTACTGGGGTTGTTTCAGGATCTCCACGTTACGGGCACCTTTATCGATTACGTTTTTCGTAGCCGCATCAAGATCACCACCAAACTTAGAGAACGCTTCCAGCTCACGATACAGTGCCTGGTCGAGTTTCAGCGTACCAGCTACTTTCTTCATCGATTTGATCTGTGCGTTACCACCCACACGGCTTACAGAGATACCTACGTTGATCGCCGGGCGGATACCAGAGAGGAACAGGTTCGACTCAAGGAAGATCTGACCGTCAGTGATCGAGATCACGTTCGTAGGGATATAAGCTGATACGTCACCAGCCTGTGTTTCGATGATCGGAAGAGCGGTCAGCGAACCACCACCTTTCACCAGGTGTTTGATTGAATCAGGAAGATCGTTCATGTTCTTAACGATCTGATCGTTATTGATCACTTTCGCAGCACGCTCGAGGAGACGGCTGTGGAGATAGAATACGTCACCAGGATACGCTTCACGACCTGGAGGACGACGCAACAACAGAGAAACCTCACGGTAAGCTACCGCTTGTTTTGACAGATCATCATAAATGATCAGCGCAGGACGTCCGGTATCACGGAAGAACTCACCGATTGCAGCACCGGCGAATGGTGCGTAGAACTGCAGCGGAGCAGGGTCAGAAGCAGAAGCCGCAACGATAGTAGTGTATTCCATCGCACCAGCATCCTGCAAAGTCTTCATCACACCAGCAATGGTAGACGCTTTCTGACCAATTGCTACGTATATACAATAAACAGGCTGACCTGCCTTGTAAAATTCTTTCTGATTGATGATCGTATCGATCGCGATCGCTGTTTTACCAGTCTGACGGTCGCCGATGATCAACTCACGTTGTCCACGGCCGATCGGGATCATCGCGTCGATCGCTTTGATACCTGTCTGCAGCGGTTCTTTTACCGGCTCACGGAAGATTACGCCCGGAGCTTTTCTTTCCAGCGGCATTTCATAACGCTCGCCGGCGATAGGGCCTTTACCATCGATCGGTTCACCCAGTGTATTCACTACGCGGCCAACCATACCTTCACCCACTTTGATAGAAGCGATCTGGCCAGTGCGGCGAACTTTACCACCTTCCTGGATATTTCCAGTTTCACCCATCAATACCACACCCACATTATCTTCTTCAAGGTTCAGTGCAATTGCACGAACACCATTTTCAAATTCTACCAGCTCACCATAACGGACATTACCCAGTCCATAAACGCGGGCAATACCGTCGCCCACCTGTAATACGGTGCCTACTTCTTCCAGGTCGGCGCTGGCGTTAAAGTTGCTCAACTGCTGACGCAGTATCGCACTTATTTCATCTGGTTTAATCTCTGCCATATATGTTTTTGTTTATCTAATTTTTTTGAGACGTATCGTCCGCCTGCACTTCTGCATCAGCGGATAAAGTACCTAACGTACTTTATATATAAAATCGTTGTTCTCGAATTGTTTTGCGATTGATCTCAGATCGTAGGCGATGCTCGCATCAACCAACTGATCTCCTGCCTGCAATACAAACCCACCGATCAAAGAAGGATCAACTTTCTCTTCGAGTTCGATGTTTTCAAATCCTGCCGACTTCTTAACCTGTGAAATGATCGCATTTTTCAATGCCTCGCTTACCGGTTCTGCGGTCGTTAGTTGAACCACCTGGATGTGCTTGTGCTTTTTATACTGGTCGATGAACGCAGTCACGATCTCAGGAAGATTGCCTTCACGGCCTTTAGTGATCAGCAGCGTATTGAAACCATTGGTGATCGCACTCAGCTTACCTGCAGTAATCGCTTCAACGATCTTCTTTTTTACATCAGCCTTGATGACCGGGCTGCGAAGAAGATTCACGAAATCGCGGTTGCTCTTAATTACGGCCTGCAGCCATTGCATATCTGCAAATACCTGCTCCAGCTCGCCTCTCTCAATAGACAGATCGATCAGGGATTTGGCATAACGCGTGGCTAAACGGGGATTAGGCATATATCAGTTTGGAAATATCTATTATCAATTCAGTTTAATTTCATCCACCAGACCTTTGATCTGAGCTTCCTGTGCTTCTTTGCCAGCGAGCTCTTTTCTCAGGATCTTCTCTGCTACTTCGATCACCAGTTTACCTACCTGGTTTTTCACGTCGATCACTGCTGCCATTTTCTGTGCGTTGATAGCAGCCTGAGCATCGAGGATGATCTTGTTTGCTTCAGCTTTTGCCTCGTCTTTCGCCTGCGCGATCATTCTGTCTTTCATCTCACGTGCTTCTTTCAGCAGCTGAGCTCTTTCTTCACGTGCCTTTGCAAGCAGTGTTTCGTTCTCACTTTGCAGCTGAGCCATTTCAGCTTTTACTCTTTCCGCAGACGCAATAGAATCAGCAATGTTCTTTTCCCTTTCATTCAGCGATTTCAGGATAGGTTTCCATGCAAATTTTTTCAGCAGCAGGAACACTACGATGAACGCGATGAGCGTCCAGAAAAAGAAACCAAGGCCGGGAGTCAGTAAACTCATAGTTGTTATAGATTAAAAGTCAGTTTAAGTCAAAATTCAAAAGTAAAAAGTAAAAAAAGTTCAGTTCGTAAATGCTTCTCATATCATAAGGACTGATATTTTGAATTTTTACTTTTGACTTTTTACTTAATTAAGCCGTACCCTCCGCCCTGTGCTTCAGGTACAGCACTAATTTGGGTGAAGTATGATTACTTCAGAACCGCCAGCAGACCAGCGATTACTGCGAACAGCGCAACACCTTCTACGAAGGCAGCTGTAAGGATCATAGCACCACGGATGTCGTTAGCAGCTTCAGGCTGGCGAGCGATTGAATCAGTCGCGCCTTTACCGATCTGGCCAATGCCAAGACCTGCACCGATTGCAGCTAAACCTGCACCGATTGCACCACCAAAGTTTGCCCAAGCTGTGTCTGCCTGGAGCAGAGTGTTCATTAAATCCATGATTCTGTTTTTATATAATTAATCGAATAAAACACTAATTAGCGCGAATGACCGCGAACTGCATTGCTTAATGGTTGGCTTCTTCATAATGGTGATCACCAATTGCCTGGCCGATGAATACAGCAGTCAGGTTGGTGAAAATGAAAGCCTGGATAAATGCAACCAGGATCTCGATCACATATATGAATACAGCAAATGCAACGGATACCGGAGTGAAAGCAATTCCCGCCACTTTCGTCATCTCGGTAAAGATGAAGATCAGGCTCACAAAGCTCAGGATGATGATGTGACCCGCCGTCATGTTTGCAAACAGACGCACGATCAATGCGAATGGCTTGGAGAATACGCCGAGCAATTCCACCGGCAGCATCATCAGCTTCACCGGCACAGGCACACCCGGGAACCAGAATACGTGACCCCAGAAGTGTTTATTGGTGCTAAGCAATATGGCAACAAGGGAGATAATACCCAGTACCGCCGTAAAAGCAATATTACCTGTTACGTTGGCACTGCCTGGCAACAATCCGAAGATGTTATTGATCAGGATGAAGAAGAACAACGTCAAAAGGTAAGGGAGATATTTTTTGTATTTGTGGCTCAGGTTTGGTTTGGCGATATCATCACGAACAAACACAACAACAGACTCAACGGCATTCTGCAAACCCTTTGGTGCAGAAGTACGTCCCTGGCCTGCGATATATTTTTTAGCTGCGCTGGTAAGAACCAAAACCAGAACGATCAGCGCGAGGAACATCTGCACAACATTCTTCGTAAGGGAAAAGTCGTAAACCTTCACATTCTCATCAACCTCCATTGTTCCCTCTTTCACCGGAATGATATGATGGTCAACCAGTTTATATCCTTTGTAAGACTCATGACCATGTTGGAAATTAGATGACATGAAGACATCGAGGCCACGTTCTGGTGAATACAGTATTACGGGGAGAGGAAGTGTCACGTGTGTATCGTGACCGTTTTCACCTTTCAAAGTGAAGAAGTGGAACTCATGTGCGTCCGCCACGTGATCCAGCATTTCTTTACCGGGATTGAATTTTGCCTCTTCTTTAACATCATGACCTCCTGGAGCCGGCTCATGACCTTCGCCATGTTGAGCAAACAGAGTTGATGAAAAAAACAAGGATAAGAGGCCGAAAGCCAATACTGGCAAGCATTTGAGACGTCCTAAACGCATACAGTTCCTGAAATTTGGCGCAAAGATACGTCTCGGTAACTTAAAAAGAAATCGGAATCGGGAAAATGATGGAGTTTCAGGAGGTTTTTTTCTGTTCCGATTGCTGCCGGATTTTGCGGATTTTTTCAAATTTGATGAGATCGGACAGGTCTTTGGGGCCGAAAACGTCTTTTTTCCTGAAGATCAGGGCTTTCAGAGAAGAAAATCGCTGAATCATAAGACTTCTCCCAACCTTGATTTTACATGTCCCGTCCGGTGGCCAGCCTCGGTTGGATAACAAATCTGAATAAATAAGACCCGGGGTCGCTCTCCACGAAAACATTCCTATCCTATTTGAGCTAGTACCTCTTAGTAATCGGGGGCCACTTCGCAGGGGCGACCCCGGGCCTGGTTGCTGCATTTTGTTTGCAGAACAATGATTTACAACTCTATCGGGTTATTATTCTTCGCTACAGATTTTTTGACCTGTTCAACCTGCGTCTGTAAAATCTTCTCGGGCACCTGCAAAAACGGCTGTTCAAACATTTTTGCAGGATCAGCTTTCAACTCATTCGCATAGGCGATAAACTCCTGCCGCGTAGCAAATGGGTGGAAGAGTTCCCCGCTCCTTTGATAAAGTTGCACTGATTTATTTTTCTTCTCTACAGCCTTCGCCGTAAATACATGATGACCAGCGGTATCACTCAACGAAAGGATCAGGCCCGGTAAGCCGGTAAATTTGTATGGCCCATCGCTGATCGGAATTTCGGGCGTATACCAGGCTACATAGCTTCTGCCGGAAAATGTGGCGGTCGCTTTCTTACATGTATAACCGGCCACCTGCTTTTCCTCATCAGACAATTGCCAGTTATGCTGATTCAGGCTTTCAGTGTATTGAGCGCTATGCACACCAAAAGTGGAAGATAAAATATACTGCCCGGCTGAAAACTCCTTAAAAATCTTAGTAGGTATTTTAGCGCGTTGGCGCTGCGATCCATCTTTCTGGGGCCGTGGAGGCATGGTAGGCACCCTGGCCTGGGTTCGCTCCATTTCCTCTTTCCACGCTATCCTGGTTGAATCCTCTTTGAAAAGATCTTCCGAAATAAACTGGGAAAAATCTTTTCCGATCAGCAATAGCATCGTTTCATTCAGCCTGAATGCGGGATCGGTGCTGTCAGGCTGAAAATCGTATGCATAACTGACTACCAAATTGAAATCTACCTTTTTGTCGTACTGTGCTTTTGACTGGGTGCTGATAAACAATAAACAGCATAAAATGCTGATAACATGTCTCATACGCATAGTTTTGGTGGTGAATAATACTTATAACTAAAGGTATAGTTATTAATCCAAAACCTGCTGTTAATTAAGGTTAATGTTGGGGAGTATTGATATTCGGTGGGGGATGACCGGTAACGACAGCGACCTGACAGGGAAGACTGGATGGAGCCATTCCAGCATCTGGGAAAAAAAGTCTGACAAAGGCAAATCAGGAATGAGGGTTCATGGTCATGATGCGATCATCGTCCATCACCTTCTACACTTTCGCCTGGTGCTTTTCAAACTGCATGTTGTGCAACTGTGCATAGAATCCTCCCTTGGAGATCAGTTCTTCATGAGAACCTATCTCTTTCAGCTCGCCCTTATCCAGTACAATGATCTTGTCAGCTTTACGGATAGTTGACAGCCTGTGTGCGATCACGATCGCTGTACGGCCCTTGATCAAAGTGTCGATCGCATGCTGGATCAGTAACTCGCTTTCTGTATCAACAGAAGAAGTGGCTTCGTCGAGTACTAATATGGAAGGATCGTATAATAATGCTCTGATAAATGATAGTAACTGTCTTTGCCCCAGCGAAAGTGTAGCGCCTCTTTCCATTACGTTATAATCATAGCCACCGGGTAATCGCATAATGAAATCATGCATGTCAATCAGTTTTGCCGCTTCTTCTACTTTCGACCGCGGAATGTCCTCATTTCTTAAGGTGATATTATCAAGCACAGAGCCGGAGAAAAGAAATACATCCTGCAGAACAACGCCTATATGACGGCGTAGGAAATCTGGTTCGTAAGAGTCGATGCGTCTTCCATCTATCAGGATCTGACCCTGCTGAACCTGGTAGAGCCTGTTGAGCAAACTGATGATGGTCGTTTTTCCACTTCCGGTATGTCCTACAATAGCCACTGTTTCGCCCGCTTTGATATCGAAGCTGATATCTTTCAACACATATTTCTCATCGGTGTAGGCAAACGATACGTGATCAAATGTAACACCGCCATCGATCCTGGCAGGAGAAGCCTGGTAACCTTCAGCAGGCGGCTTGGTTATGTCGTCATTATCCAATACGCGGAATACGCGTTCGCTCGCAATCACTCCCATCTGCAGAACGTTGAATTTATCTGCCAGTACACGCAATGGACGGAATAGTAAATTCAAACAAAGAATAAACGAAATGACAACTCCCTGTTTGCTTTCCTGCAATGCCAGTGAATCTTTCGCAGCCCACCACACTACCAGTCCTATTGATAACGCAAGGACGATTTCCACTATGGGGAAAAAAACCGAATAGGCGAAAATGGCTTTGATATTCGCATCCCGGTGTTCCTTATTGATCTTCTGAAATTTATTGAATTCTCTTCCTTCGGCGGCAAATGCCTGCACCACCGCCATCCCGGTTAAATGCTCCTGTACAAAGGCATTCAGGTTGGTCACCGCATTCCTTACCTTGAAAAATGATTTATTGATACTTTCTTTAAAATAGTACGTGGCGATTATGATAATGGGAAAAGGGATCAGCGCAATGAATGTCAGCCATGGATCTACTGAGAACATATACGCCAAAACGCATACGATAGAAAGCAGATCGGCAATGATCGGCACCAGCCCTTCCGCAAATATTTCATTGATAGATTCGATATCGTTGATGGTTCGGGTCGTTAGCGTCCCTATCGGTGTTTTATCGAACTGCGAAAGATTCAGGTTAAGGATCTTCTTATATACAGCAATGCGCATGTCTTTTACAACCGATTGCCCGAGAAACGATGTCATAAAAGTAAAAGCAAAGCGCATCCCCGTTTCCACCAGGATCAGTCCGATCTGGATGATCGTAATAAATATCACCTGTTCAACCAGTGATTTCGCGATGGAATTGTCCACTGTATACTGTATCAGCCACGGCCGTACCGGTGTGATAACGGCAAGTAAAACAGCCAGTATAATGGACAGGTAAAACTTTCTTTTATACGGAGCCGCATAACCGAAAACCCTACGGAGAACTGCAATATCAAACTTTTTTGGTGCCGACTCAGCCAAGTGGAATAGATTAAAAGAGCCTGCAAGTTAGGCAATCGGGCGGAAACTCCTTCTGTTGTACTTTCTACGATCAACTGCATTCCGGAGCCATTTCATTGTCACGGATCTACCCGGGAAGCCTGGCATGACGAGGAAGGCCGTCCTGATTATCACGACCTCCGGGCTGAAGAAGTCTCCATTGAACTGTTATATGCTTTTATAAATATCACTCCAAGGTTTTTATGCGGGGGGATATAATCGTCGAATCCCTCCACGTTTGCATTCTTTCTGAATTCTTTCCAGAAAGGGATCCAGTCAATATTCTGCCCCATCCGTAATTTTTCCGTCAGTAGCTGTATAAAAGGTTTGTTGATATCCCGTTTACCGATCTGTTTCGACGCCACGATATGTGCATCGCCTGATTTTTTCAGAATGGCATTGATCAGGTTAAAACCGCCACAGGAACCCATGAACACAAGTCTGGAGGTTGGTGCCATATACGCGATCGTTGTATTGGCGTGATAGCTATGCCCCCTGTTGATGGTCACCGTGGGCAGTGTGTTCTTTTCCTGCAGGTAATCCCGCAATGCCGCCTGCGCCCTGTCATCCTCGCCGGTTTCTTCATCGAACGGAATATTTGCATAAATGATCACCGGCTTTTCTTTGATCGTTCTTATTACGATCCATTGCTTATTACTCCGGTCGATCGTCCAGTTGGTCTTAGGGAACATCGATTGAAAGATGCGGAAATCCGTTTTGCCGTCCTCATCTCCGAAAAAGAAAACCTGCACGATCACTTCACCTTTATCGTTCGTCAGGGCAGAGAACGGCAGCTTATACACCGGAGGAATGTTCAATTCTTTCGTAAGGTCAATATTATTGGATGAATCCGCGGACCTGAATAATTTATCAAGGATCGTATAGATCGTTATCCCTCTTCTCTCAGCCGCAGCTTCCGTTCTTTCAAGATTAGCCTGCACGTTTTTTAGCATTTCCCTGGCCCGTTCTGGCAATGACTCAGCAATGCTTGCATAGGAATCGGCCACATCAACACCATCTTCAAGGCCATCTGACTCTTCGAGCCTGGTAACAAATCTCTTCATCAATTCATCTGCCGCGGTTCCATCCGGATAACTTGCGAGAAAATTCCGAAGCGTATTGTATGCCGCTGCCTGGCTGATGAACTTCCTATAGTGATCAAACTTTACCAGTTGCAACAATGAATCACCCCGGTTATTGATCTTTTTCATCATTAGCGGATACACACCATTGGTGTAGCTGGAAGTATAGATCAACCCGTCTGTTGATACAGCGAGATAATACAATTCCTGCGGCGTCAGGGATTGAAGTATTTTGAATCGTACGGCATCCGGCCGTTCATGCAAACCGTTTATCGTCGTAACAAATACATCACTGGCTTTCTGGATCAGTTTTGTTTCCAGTTCTGCATAGGCGATCGCCGTGTCCTTATTTTGCGCGCGCTGCACATAATCAATTCTTGTATTGACCAGCAACCGGAAATATTTAACAGCATCCTTTTCAGCAGCGTCAAGCTCGGCAAGTGTTGTTTTGCCTTTTACCACATTATCCAAAAAAGGAAAATACATCTGACCGCTCTTGCTGCGGGACATCTGCACGACTGTTCTAATAAAAGGATCTGTAACGATGTTCCTGATCCGATACCCCAGTTTATTATTTGCCTGCGCATAAGTATACAATTGGGAGGGATAGGCCCGCGCAACTGCTTTGATCAGGCTATCAGCAAACGGCACATCCGGGTTTGCTTTTAATGTTTGGAAGGTTTGATCAGGATGAAGCCGGCAATATTTCAATACAAGGTCATCACTCGATTTCCTATACCCGTTATTATTTTCAATTGCGGTCTTTGCACCGCGAATGACCAGGTTACCGGATTCGAAAGATGCGGGATAGATCGCCGGTTCGATGGATCTTTTGCGCGCGTCCGCCTTCACTGCTGATGCATAGATCCGAATGCTTTCATTCAGTACATGCTCAGGAGATTTAAAAGTCCTTCTCTCGTTAACATATAATTGCAAAAGATGTTGAATGCCTCTTAAGTAACGCACTTTGTCCTGGCCGGAGATCAGCGTATCTTTCTCAATCTCACATTGCAGATTATCGATAGATGACTGCGCTTCTGCGGAGCCACCTGCACTTTTTTGCGCAGCATCTACTTCATCATGAAAGATCTGCCGGTTAAGCGGCACTTTGCAGGCAACAGTGTCAGCAACCTGTTTTTCCTGTGCAACAGCGATAAGGGATAGAAACGCAAGAAATATGGTGTAGATGGTCTGGAGCTTCATATTTATTAGTAGCCAAAAAAGATACCAAATAAACGGAAAAGATCATCGCATGATCGGGATGAACTACTGTGACCACCGGGGTCGCAGGCATATACTTGTGCAGATGATTTTCTTAATAAGATCCTGCCGTCATTAGTGTAAAACAAATCCTACGGAACACTACGAAGCGGCATTCCGGTAAGGTTCGAAGTTCATGACCGCGAGTATGTTTAGTTTTTACCCGTCAGATTCGTCTTCGCCCATTGATTTTCGGAAGGCTTTGATGAAGATCGCTCCAAGGTTTTTATACGGGGGAATGTAATCCTCAAATCCCTCCACACTTGCTTTTGATTTGAACTCTTTCCAGAACGGTATCCAGTCGATGCCATTGCCATTTCTGAGTTTTTCTGTCAGCAGTTGGAAAAAAGGTTTATTGATCGCGGTTTTACCGATCTGCTTTGATGCGATGATATGCGCATCTTCCGATTTATGGAGAATAGAATCGATCAGGTGAAAACCACCACAGGACCCCATGAAAACGATCCTTGAAGATGGTGCCATATATGAAATGGTCGAATTGGCAAAGTAGCTATGTCCCCGGTGAATCGTCACCGTTGGCTGAAGACTGTTCTTTTGCAGGTATTCATCCAGTGCCTGCTGCGCTTTATCATCTTCGCCGGTTTCTTCCGGTAAAGGTTTGTTGGCATAGATCACGACCGGGCTTCCTTTTACAGATTTGATGGTGATCCATTGCGGGTTACTGCGATCTATACTCCAGTTACCACCGGCAAACATATTCTGAAAACCGGTGAAGATCCCCTGTCCATCTTTATCTCCATAAAAAAAGACCTGTGCAATCACTTCGCCTTTGGCGTTGGTGAGCGAGGAGAAAGGAACATTATACACCGGAGGGATACCGAGTTCTTTAGTAAGATCTATGTTCTTCGACGAATCTGCCGAAAGGAATAATTTATTCAGGATATTGTAGATAACAATTCCCTTCTGGTTATTATTATCGAGGTTGCGCTGATAGTTTTCCTGCACCAGCGAGAGCACATCACCTGCCAGCTTTTTGTTTGTTTCAATGATGCTGGCGTAAGAGTCTGCTACATCCACTCCATCTTCCAGCCCGCTTGATTTTTCCAATCCTCCAACAAATGCTTTCATGAGATCCGACGCATCATCATGCCTGGGAAATGTTGCCAGGAAGTTTCCAAGTGTGTTATAAGCAGCAGCCTGGCTGATAAATTTCCTGTAGTGATCAAAATTAAGGCTTAGCAATAGTGAGTCTCCGCGGTTGTTGATCTTTTTCATCATGAGCGGGTAAACACCGGAAGTATAGCTGGAAGTGTAGATCAATCCGTCAGACAATACAGCGAGGTAGAATAATTCCTGTGCATTTAATGTTTGAAGACAACGGAAACGCACTGCATCATTTTCATTATGCAAACCATTAATGGTGGTCACAAATACGTCTTTTGCTTTTTTCTCCAATTTCGCGGTGAGCTCTTTGAATGCAATGGCCGTGTCTTTATTGATCGCGCGCTGCATGTAATCCATCTGCGTTTTTACGAGCAAACGGTAATACTGAACGGAATCTTTTTCCGCAGCGTCCAATTCTTCAAATGTGATCTTTCCTTTGACGATATTATCCAGGAAAGGAAAATACTGCTGCCCACTTTTACTTCGGGACATTCTAGTTACAGCCTTTACGAAATCATCATTGCTGATGTTACGGATAATTCCTCCCAGTTTATTGCTGGCCTGTGAGTAGGTGTAAAGCTGGCCGGGATACCTCTTTGATACAGCTTTTATCAGGCTGTCTGCAAATGGCACATCCGGGTTGTCCTTCAACGTAATAAAAGTGGAAGAAGGGTGAAGTGTACAATACTTTAATATCAGCAAATTCTTTGATGCCGTATATCCTTTATTGGCAGAAAAGATGTTCGCAGCAAGCAGTGCATTACCTGCATCATAAGGCACAGCGTAAATAATATCTTCGATGCTGTTATTGGCCCGATCCGCAGTAACACATTCTTTATAACCGTCTATGAGCTGTGGAAGATGGAGTAGGTTTACTTTTTTCGATCTCCAATTATTCTTTACATAACGAAGCATATTCGACATGCCTGTCAGATAGTTTACTTTCAGGCGGTGTTCGAGCAGAGAGTCAGCTTCTATTTGGTATTGAAATTCGTCGATATCACGTACGATCGCATTGGCAAGAAGAAGATTGATCTCTTCATTGGTTGAAAAGGTTACCGCTCCATCAGCTTTTCCGTCTGCAGCCAGCAAATCCTTTTGTTCTTTATCAATATAATCATGGAACAGCTCCCTGTTTTTAGGAGGCTTAACTGTTATGGCACTGCTGACATTGAATTGGGCTGCCAGTCCTAAAGATAGGCTCAGGCAGGCACCGCATATAACGAAGTATTTCTTAATCGAAGTCATAAGGATAGATCTGCAAAGTTAACAACCCGGCCTGACATTCGCCAGTTTCTGTTTATCACGCATTTAGGACGAGCCGCCAGGCGGATTCGTTGCCCGCTGACCGTTTACAGGTCACCAAGCAGGCAGCTTACGGTCAGTGGGCAACAGATAATGGACAATGGTGATCGGCCAGCAACGGTCGTTGCTCGACTGGCTTCATAACTCCTTGTAAATCTTCATGACGTATTAACTTATCATTAAGTCTGTATGAACAAAGAGCGCCAGTTTTACCACCCAGCAAAATCCCGTTAGCTTTGCGGAAACTTCAATGGCATGGAAAATAAGGCGCGAAAAGTGTTGATAGCCGACGATGAACCGGATATATTAGAGATTTTGAAATACAATCTGACCGGTGAAGGATATGAGGTTGTGACGGCCAAAGATGGCGACGAAGCCATTGAGAAAGCGCGCCGCACGCAACCCGATCTTGTTGTTCTGGACGTGATGATGCCCAGGAAAACAGGTGTGGAGGTTTGCCAGATCCTACGGGCTCAGGCGGCTTTTAAAGATACCCTGATCATTTTCCTCACCGCAGTGAATGACGACGGGAGCCAGATCCGCGGATTGGAAACCGGTGCAGACGACTACCTGACTAAACCTGTTAGCCCGAAAGTTTTTATCAGCCGGGTAAATGCGCTCTTCCGCAGACTTAATAAAACTGAGGTGAAAACGCTCGAGATGGAAAACATCAAGATCGATCCCGAACGTTTTATGGTACAGGTGGATGGAAATGATATCGTACTCGCAAAAAAAGAATTTGAACTACTCTATCTGCTGGCGCAAAAACCCGGTCGCGTATTTCTGCGAAATGAGATCCTGAACCAGGTCTGGGGGAATGATGTGATTGTTGGCGACCGCACCATCGATGTACATATCCGTAAGATCCGCCAGAAGCTCGGCATTGATTGTGTCACTACCGTAAAAGGAGTTGGCTATAAATTCGAGCTATAAAAAACCCTTCAAAAGTTTAAAAGTTTAAAGGTTTGAATGTTTGCCACTGCAAACTTTTGAACCTTTAAACTTTTAAACCATTTAGTGAATCAGTAACTTCAGCAAATGTTCTCACTCAAAAATGTTTCACCCCGCCAGCTTTCCTTCCTCACGGCTCTCGGCCTGGCTGCCCCTATCAGTCTTCTCGTTTTTATTATCGAGAAAAGATGGCAACCTGTGCTCATTTCCTTCCTGGTGATATTGGGGGGTGGGTATTTACTGATCAATCTCGTGCTGGAAAGATTCATCTACCGGAAGATCAAACTGATCTATAAATTCATCTATCAGACAAAGGCAACCAAGCGAGAAGAAACCTATTACAAATACATTCTGCCCAAAAAAAGTATTGACGACGTCAGAGCCGATGTAGAAGCATGGGCTACTGAAAATAAAGAAGAAGTTGAACTGCTCCGCGCTAATGAACAATTCCGCAAAGAATTCCTGCAGAACCTGTCGCACGAATTCAAAACACCCGTTTTTGCTATTCAGGGATATGTGGATACTCTATTGCAGGGCGCGTTGGAAAATCCGCAGGTGAACCGGAAGTTCCTGGAAAAAGCAGCAACGAATGTTGAACGGCTTACTAACCTGCTGAATGATCTTGATGAGATCTCGCGGTTGGAGCGCGGAGAACTAAAGCTGATCAAACAAAGTTTCGTGATACAGGACCTGGTAAAGGAAACATTCGAAAGCATCTCTATTATGGCGGAGCAAAAAAATATCCGCTGCAGTATCAAGAAAGGATGTGAATCGCCGTTGACTGTATTTGCTGATAAAGAAAAAGTACGCCAGGTACTGGTGAATCTCGTCGAAAACTCCATTAAATACGGTAAGCAAAACGGTACTATCACCGCGAGCATGTACAATACAGACGGCTCTCATATCCTGATCGAGGTGCGGGATGATGGCATGGGTATTCCTGAAAAACATCTTCCCCGGATCTTCGAACGGTTTTATCGTACCGATGAAGGGCGTAGCCGCGATGTCACCGGCAGCGGCCTTGGCCTTGCAATTTGCAAACACATCGTCGAAGCACATGGGCAAACTATTCACGTGCGTAGCCGCGAAGATGTCGGGACTTCTATAGGGTTTACGTTAGATACGAAGAAGGAGTAATGTTGTTGATGTTGCCGGGAGCCCGGCGGGCTTTTTTTTGTTGTTACAGGTTTTTCGAGGTGAGAACCTCGAAGTCTCTGATTACTTTTTTTGCCTTGATGCAAAAAAAGTAACAAAAAAAGATCAAGGCTACGCGCTAATGGCTAAAAATGGGAGGGTGTCACCTGCACAAAAAAAAACTCGCCAGCGGAGTGTTTTGGATTGATTAGCGTGCTGGCTCAGACAGTTTTTTTGTGCCTTCGGCACACCTGCGGTGTGTCTCAGACGGTGCCAGCCTCCCATTTTCTTCACGCCATTTGCGCTAGGCCGGGGCCTCTGAAAGCGGGTAGTGAACTCGTCCTACCATTCGTAGCCTTACTAAAACCGATTTGAGTAATCTTTTCTATTTGAAATAGCAGTAAAGAATACAGTCATCAACTCCAATATCCTTTTGATGTGGAACTTAAACGAATCTTCGTCGCAAACGATTCTACCTCTCTCAGTCAGCCTGGCCTTGGAAAAAATGGCGTTAAGAAAATGGGAGGCTGGCACCGTCTGAGCGCCGAAGGCAAGCGAAGGCACAAAAAAACTGTCTGAGCCAGCACGCCA
>JBEVKW010000160.1:0-44066 GCA_040509495.1 Chitinophagaceae bacterium
CAATGATTTTCTAAGAACGAGGGTATTTTTTCTAAGGCCAGCGTAGTCAAAATTTATTGCCGGCAGTGGTTAGGAAGTTCATCTCCACCGTGAAAAGTAAGGACTATAGCGGATCATTTGATCAATACTTACAAGAATGTTTGACATTATACGCATATTTAAGCTCGTTGCCGTACATTTAAATAATCCCATTCGTTAAAACCAAATATATGACAAGACTGTTTTTGTTCTTTCTCGCAGCAGTGTTTGCTGTTGGCTGCAGGCAGGCCGCTGATAACAGTGCGGCCCGTGTTGTAATTACCGGCATTGATTCAACAAAGAAACCCGGAGATGATTTCTTTATGTATGTAAATAGCATTTGGTATGACAGTGCTGTGATTCCAGCCAGTCAGACCGGAGTTGGCTCTTACTCTTTCCTTAACTTCCCTCAACGGATCCGGTTACAGGGCATACTTGACAGTATAGCCGCCGCCAATAATCCTGCCGGCAGTATTGAACAGAAAGTCGGAGATTTCTATGCCGCCGGAATGGATACCGCCGCAATTGAGAAACGGGGGTATGATCCAATCAAACCTATCCTGGCTAAAATTGATGCGGTGACAGACCTTCCCGCATTGTTGCAGCTTGTTGCAGACGAGCAAAAAACAGGGAACAGAACATTTATCGGTTTTTATATTGGACCCGATGATAAAAAAAGTTCTGTGAATATTGCTGTGCTTGGACAAGCGGGTCTTGGCTTGCCGGAAAAAGACTATTATTTTAAATCCGATCCTTCCACCGGGAACATTCAAAAAGCATATAAAGCCTCACTTGGGTCTTATTTTGAACTGATCGGTACCGATGCTGCCACCGCCGAAAAGTATGCATCGCTTGCGTATGGCATAGAGACGCAACTCGCCGGAGCCCATAAAACGAATATCGAGCTCAGGGACGTGAAGGCGAACTATAATAAATTAGCTGTTGCGGACCTTTCCCGGAAGCAACCCAATATCGGCTGGCAAACTCTCCTGGCACACTATGGTGCCAACGTCAATTCTGTTAACATGCGCCATATCGCGTATTACGACAAACTCAATTCATTGCTGTCGTCCATACCGGTAAACGACTGGAAAATATACATCAAAGCCAGTACGCTCAGGAATTACTCGGGATTTTTAAGCAAAGCTTTCACGGATGTAAATTTCACTTATACAAAAGTGCTGACGGGACAGGCAGATAAGAAACCCCGTGCAGAGGAAATGACACAGGCGGTTGACCGTTCTCTTGGTCAGGCACTCGCGCAATTGTATGTAAAGAAATATTTCCCGGATGAAGCAAAGAAGCGGATGAGAGTACTGGTGGATAACCTGAAAAAAGCATTCGAAGCCAGGATCACCAAACTCGATTGGATGAGCGATTCCACCAAGTCAAAAGCAAAGGAAAAACTGCAGGCGTTCACAGAGAAGATCGGCTATCCTGATAAATGGAGAGATTATACGAAAGTAGATGTGAAACGCAATACCTATTTTGAGAACAGGTTGGCGGCCAATAAAAATGACTATGACTATATGCTGGCTAAACTTGGACAGCCGGTCGACAGAACAGAATGGCACACCACTCCGCCAACGGTGACAGCCTATAATAATCCTCCATTGAATGAGATCGTATTCCCTGCCGGAATTCTGCAGCCTCCGTATTTTGGCATGAACGCGGATGATGCCCTTAACTATGGCGGTATCGGCATGGTGATCGGCCACGAGATCACGCATTCATTTGATGACCAGGGAGCGCAGTATGATAAGGATGGCAATGTCACCGACTGGTGGACGAAAGCTGACTATGATAAATTCAAAACACGCACGCAGCAGGTACTTGACCAATACAATTTATTTACTGTGCTTGATTCCGTTCATGTCAAAGGTGCATTGACACTGGGAGAAAATACCGCTGATCTTGCCGGTATTGCCATTGCCTATGACGCTTTTAAATTGACGACTCAGGGGCAGGACACAACAAAGCTGGACGGTTTTACCCCTGATCAACGTTTCTTCATTTCCATCGCCAGGATCTGGAGAGTTAAAACAACGGATGAATTCATGCGCATGTATGTCAATACCAACTCCCATTCACCCGCCACCTGGCGCGTGAATGGACCGCTTATGAACTTCACACCTTTCTACAATGCATTTAATGTGCAGCCTGGTGATAAGATGTATAAGCCGGAGAACGAAAGGATCAGGGTCTGGTAGCATCAGCAGGTTACTGCGCCGGAGTACAGCTCATTTAGGAGTTGATCAGCGTATAATAAGCAAGGGTCATAAAAGACCCTTGCTTTGTTTTTACAAAGTAAATTTCGAAGCTCTTTTCGACGCTAATTCTTTCTGAACTTATCCTGGTATTTTTTAATTGTGCCGGCCTTATCCTTTTTGAGCATCTTTGCCAGGTCAGCAGGACCGGGAGCATTATATTTCGCTCCCCAGATCGCCAGTTCAAAGATCACCGGTATCAGATCAACAGCCTTTTCCGTGAGGCTGTAAATGAACTTCGATTTTTTATCTTCCCCCACCTCTTTGGTCAGGAAACCATTCGTCTCCAACAAACTTAACCTGTCGGCAAGTATATTCGTTGCAATCCCTTCGTTTGAACCAAGAAATTCTCCATAAGTGGATTTATCATGGATCACGATATCCCGCAAAATCAATAAGGTCCATTTATCCCCCACAAAGTCGAGACTAAAGCTCACCGGGCATGCTGAACGCGTTCGGATCTGTTTCATAAAAAATGAATCTGGAAAAATAACTTGCAAATTAAAAGTGAAACCATTTATCTTTACACTTTCAAAATGCAAGCAAAATTACATTCTTTTCCTGAAAGTTGATGAAAAGAATAAGCATTAACAGCAGGAGATAAGTTGTGAGCTAAAATATACCGAACGGTATATTTTGACTCGTGAACGGGTTGATAAGTAAAGATTCAATTAATACATACATCAATGTCAAAGACAATTTTTATTACGGGAGCTTCCCGCGGCTTTGGGAAATTGTGGGCTTCAGCCTTTTTGAAACGTGGCGATAAGGTTGTTGCCACCGCAAGGAATGTAAACGCTTTAACAGACCTCGTTGACCAGTTTGGATCAAACGTTTTAGCTATCCAACTGGATGTAAACAACCGTGAAGAATGTTTCGATGCGGTGAAGAAGGCGCACGGGCATTTCGGTAAGATAGATATCCTCATTAACAATGCTGGGTATGGATTATTTGGCGCCGTTGAAGAGACATCTGAAAAAGAAGCGAGGGATCAGATGGAAACAAACTTTTTTGGAACACTATGGATGACTCAGGCTGTACTGCCGATCATGCGGGAACAAAAAAGCGGACATATCGTACAGGTGTCTAGCTATCTTGGGTTGGTCACATTACCTGTGCTTGGCCTTTATAACGCCTCTAAGTTTGCAGTAGAAGGGTTTAGCGAAACACTTGCTTCTGAAGTGAAACATCTGGGAATAAACGTTTCCCTGATCGAGCCCAATGGGTATGCAACAGACTGGGCGGGTGCTTCTGCTTTTCAAACTAAATCCATCGACGACTACACACCGGTGAAAGAAGCATTTTTCAAGAGTGCAACGCCGGATATCTTTGGTAATCCTGAAGCAACCACTGATGCGGTGCTCAAGCTCGTTGATTCACCTAATCCACCCCTTCGTTTACTGTTTGGCAAGTTTGCTTATCCGTCTGTAAAAACTGTTTACGAACAACGGTTGGCCAGTTTTGAAGAATGGAAGGATGTATCAGAAGCTGCCCATGGGTGATCAAAAATATCCGCCAGGCTGCACGGCCAGCGGTATTCTTTACTTTTAATAAAAGATATGTCAAGGGATCAAAGAACACGGACGTATTCATGGAGCGATCCGATGAAAACGGCTGAGTTGGCTGCAACAAGGTCAGGCATCGAATTTTTGAATGGCATCCTGAATGGAGAAACAGCGCCACCGCCCATTGCACAAACCCTGGACTTTCGGCCCCTGAGCCTGGAAGAAGGAATCATAAGATTTGAGTTCATTCCGCAGGAGTTTCATTTCAATCCGATCGGCAGCGTACATGGCGGCGTAATATCCACCGTGCTTGATACTGTTATGGGTTGTGCCGTTCATTCCGTATTGCCGAAAGGAACCGCTTACACAACGTTAGAACTCAAGGTCAATTTCGTCAAGGCTGTTACACTGAAAGCAGGGAGAATGATTGCAGAAGGGCGCCTGATCCATTCCGGAAAAACGACGGCACTGGTTGAAGCCGATCTGAAGGATGAACAGGGGCGTTTGTATGCTCATAGCGTGTCAACCTGTATTATTTTTAAACCTGCAGCATAACGGGATCTTTTTTAGTATGAATGACACCGGTAACAAATGGCTGCAGCATATCATCCTGCTCACAGGACCACTTCTGGCAGTGATAGATGTATTCATCGTGAACATAGCGGTGCCCTCTATCAAACATAGTTTAAGCGCCAGTGATGGGGAAGTGGAATTGGTTATTGCTGCTTATCTGTTAGGCTATGCTTCGTTTCAGATCACGGGCGGAAGGGCAGGGGATATCTTTGGAAGGAAAACGATCTTTTTTTGGGGTATGTTCTTCTTCGTGCTTTCTTCGGCTTTATGCGGCGTGGCCGTCAATATAGAGATGCTGATCATTGCACGTTTCTTCCAGGGACTTAGCGGTGCATTTATGACGCCACAATCCCTGGCATATCTGCAGATATTGTTCCCACAAGTTAAGGAACGGACAAAAGCTGTAGGTATGGTGGGCATTACGCTGGGGCTGGCATCTATACTCGGCCAGTTCCTTGGCGGCTACTTCTCTGAATTCAAGTCGTTGATCGAAGGATGGCGGTTTATTTTCTTCATCAATATACCGGTCGGTATAGTTTCATTATGGGCTACTTCGAGATACCTGGTGAACACGCCTCAAAATCTTAAGGAGCGGTTTGATTACAGTGGTGTTGCTTTACTGACCCTTACACTCGGATGCCTGATCTTTCCGCTCACTGTCGGCCGGGAGCTGGGGTGGCCCTGGTGGAGTCTGCTTTTAGTATGCTTGTCTTTTATACTGGTGTTTATACTGTTAACTGATCAGAAACGCAAACAGCGCCAGGGCAGAAGCCTGCTGATTGATCTGCGTCTTTTTCAGATCAAAGATTTCAATCTGGGGATACTCGTGGTCATTTTTTATTTTATGGTTCATACGTCCTACCTGCTTGTATCAACTATCTACTTACAAAATGGACTACACTATTCTCCTTTTCAGGCAGGTATGTTCTTCGTGTGTGCGGGCGTTTGCTTTATTCTCTCTTCGTTTATCTCCATCCGTTTGGTACAAAGATTTGGTAAGTTGCCCATCCTTATCGGAACACTTTTGCTGATCTGCTGCTATGGTTTGCAGGCTTATTTTTTCGATGATAGGGTGTCGGAAACTTTATTGATCACGGTGTTGATGTTATGGGGGATCGCAGGCGGAATGGTATTACCATCCCTCATCAATATCACATTAAAGAATGTGCCCCGGCAGTTTGTGGGAATAGCTTCTGGGGTCTACAATACGGTGCAACAGGCGGCTTCTTCTATAGGGATCTGCCTGATCGGCGGACTATTCTTTGCTTTCTCAGCATCGCGAAGCGATGTAGTGGCTGCCTTTCACTACAGCTTGTATGCAGGATTGCTCTGCCTTATGGTCATTGTGGTGCTGCTGTTTCGGATAGATGATTTTAAAAAGTGATCGTCCTTATAACCGTAGCCCGGTGCTGTTCAGCATTGAGAATGCGAATTATGCAACACGCTGATAAGTAATTATTTTGCGGATTTTTTATCTATGCTTCTTGCCCCTTTCGACTTCCGGTAATGGCCGGAGGGTGTTTTCACGGTATGAAATAATGGTGAAAAAACGGGTGTTATTTTCTTTCCTGTCTATTACCTTAGCCGCTTCAATTTCCATTATCTATCGATAAAAACTCCTGTCATGATACGCGCTCTATGGCTTTGTAAAAACGATCTGTTTGCTTCTTCTATCAGTTCCCTGCTGAGGACATATGGTATTTCGATCGTTACCATCACTGATCCCGACAAAATTTATCCCTATTTTGAGGCGATCGAAGCAGACCTGGTTATCATCGATGCCAATTGGGATAAGAATGATCATTTGGGGATCTCCTACCTCGCAGATCTTGGGCGTCGTATTCCGGATCTCAAAGCGATCTTTGTGACCACGACTTTTGAGAACAGGCTATGCCGTAAACTCGAAGAAGTTGGCGCTATGGGATATTTCTATCGCAATAGCGGCAATGTTGAAAACATCGTTCATTGCATCCGCCAGGTTTATAACGGCACAGTTTGTTTTGCCGAAACGGATCCTACCCTGGAGGATTTGCTGGATGAGAAAACGAAGCGTGCATAATAACTCGTCTCCATTCGAGCTACTGGCTAAATGATCAGGAATGCGGTAGTGATCAAAATTTCTTTTCGTCGGCTATACCTGTATTTATGCACAAACTTCGCTGATAGCTTCCTGTCATTGGAAGTGATCTGCGGAGTCTGCGCATCCTGTTCTAAACACGGACAGTTAGATAAAGCATTTCGGGAATGCTCGATGAATCTGCGTGATCAGGAAATGTATGGCGTTCTAATGTTTGACAAATCTGAAGATCTTAGACGGGCCATCGCCGATCGCATTCAGGAGATACAACCCTGGTTTCAGCTGACTGATATCAAGCTGCTGCGTGGTAGTGAGCTGCTGCCGCAATACAACAGTGCCCCCCATGTCAATGATCTCTGCCCTTTTATAGCCTGCTGTGTTCGTTAAAATCAATTTGTCCATTGCTGGATTAGGATAAAACGAAAGCGGCGATACCTCCTGTTTCAATGTAACCGTTTTACTGTAGCTGTATCTTCCATCTATATCACGCTGCTGTACGCGGTAAAAATAAGCAGGACTGCCACTGGAGGAAACAATGCAATCGTAGTGAGTAATGTCTGAAGCAATCACCCGGCATTTATCAGTGAACATTGTACCATCCGAACTTTCCTGCACGATATAGTCTTTCACATTGACCTGTTCACTTACCTGCCAGCTGATCTTTGCATTGGGAGCATTCATCCATTCGGCTTTTACATTGACCCAGGTTAACGGCAGGGTGGATGATGATTTCCGGATAAAGAAATTGCTGAAGCTGCTTACAATGATCTCAAGATAATAACCTCCGTCAACAGATTGCCACGCTACAGGGAAGATCTCCGCTTCGCTGCCATCGGTGATCAACGAAGACGGAACAATTCCTCCGGCATTTGGTTGTTTTATTACACTGAGAGAACCCGGATCAATAATGCTTGCATCTGCTGTCTTCAACGCATCAAACTCTGCCGTCGTAAAGAATAAACGGACGTTAATATTCGCACCGCCATTCGGATTGTTTGCCGGGGTAATCGTATAGTTCCGGTCAAGATACGGTCTTCCGTTAGTCGTTCTTATGGCACCGGTATGCTGGTATATACCAACGGGTACAGAACCGAGATTGTAATTGTCGAGGATCTCTGCCACAGGAGAAAGTGTGCCGGTTGTTGCGTCATACGCTTCGATCGGACTGTAGTGTTTACTTGCACCAGTCAATACAAACGGATTCGCGAGGAGACTGCCGGGTGGTAATGGCTGCACTTTTTTGCCGGGAGGTACGTAAGTGGCAACGTTGAGTTGATCAAGATGACGCATAAAGATGTTCTGGCCCTGGCCGGCATTAAGATCGCGCTGATCAGTCCATGTGATCAGGCCTGTTCCATCCAATGCGTTGGTGAACGCATGAGGTGTCAGTGCGCTGACAAATGCTCCATTTGCCTGGGGAGATCCAATGGGTCTGCCCATAGCACCCCAGGCCAGTTCTGTTTTGTTGAAGATCGGACTGACCCTGGTGTATCGGCCAAGTTCATTGATGGTCAGCAATGCATTGCCTGTAGCATTCGCTGTCAGTAAGGGGAAGTCATAATCGATGGCTGTTACGCCGAAGCCGGTGTTCAGTTCTTTGCCGATCAGATCTCCTGTTGTATTCCCTGTTTCATAACTGAGCTTGTAGCGACCCGGGCCATCCGCCTTCACACTTAAATGTTGCAGACGCACATTTGGTGCGTTATCGCTGATCTTTTCCTGTATCAATGCGGCAAGATAGGCATGGCTGCCTCCGGCCGCTAATGAGTAATCATAGTCTGTGATCCCGGATGCAAGCAGGTCATCACGAAAAAAAATGAGCGAGTCGAGACCATTGGGTTTTATCAGGTTTTCATATAAATAAGGGTTGTCATTGGATGCGCGCGGGTAAGGTACTGCATCAAAGATCTCATCTGTAAAGCCTACACCAATAACCCGTGGCTCGGCTGCAGTGCTTCCAGCATATTCACTGCGGTTCGCGGTGATCAGTTCCGCGTTGACATTGCCGCCGGTCGCTATCGTGACGCCTTTCACACTGTAGTAAGGAAGTTCATTCCGCTCATACAATCGGAATCCCTGCCCGGTTGGAATATAGTCGATCCATGTATAGATCACATTAGGAGCATTACTGCAGGACCTGTTGAAAGCGTTGAATCGTGCTTTCCAAAGAACATCTGCATCGCCCTTTTTATAATGGATGATCTCTTCGTCCGGGCTGCCATCTGCCAGGACTTTAGCGATGTTGACGGTTTGATCTTTCTTCGCCTTCCAGACCTTGTTATAACAAAGCATATTTCCCTGTGAACCGATATTGCCCTGCATAGATATAACCACGCTGCAATTGCCCTGGAGATCAGGCCAGATATTGTAATCGAGCACGGTTGTTCCGGGATAAACAATGTCATACCGGATCCCGCCACAGGGATTCCCTTCAATTTTCTGTACGAGGTTCTGGTTGACCGTTCCACCGCCAAAATTCCTGAGCGTGTCAGCTTCCTCCCGGAAATTATAAACATTGACATAGTCATTGAAATTATTAGCTTTATTAATGTAGCCGAGATAGAAACCTCCATCGTTATCAGCGATCAGTTGCGGTGCAAGGAAATTATAAGTCTGCCCCGGAGGTGTTTGCGCTACAATCCATCCTGCATTCGGGAAAACTTTCTGTCCATTACTGCGAAGATGCTGCACGCAGATCCGTTTCCAGACATAGTTGGAAGTACTGTCATCAGTATACGTGATATATAAACCACCAGCTTTATCACTAGCCGCCGATTTCCTGTTGCGGTGATCCTGGTTGCTGGAAAACGTGAACTGCTGGTTATTGGTTCCCCCGGATATGGCTATGCCGTTCTCTGCCCATAAGCGGCTGCCGCTTGCATCATATTTCTGTGCATAGACCTGGAAGGGTTGATTGAATCCATTGCGTTTGTCTTCCCAGATAACGAAATGGCCGCCGTCAGGATAACTTGGAATGATCATCGCTTTTGCCTGATCACCCGTTGCTGTGCAGACCGGCATATGCAGGTCATTGGTAAATTGGTTGGAAGTATTGCTCCATTGTGCCGTTGCGATGGATGCATAAAGAATTGCGGAAAGGAGTAGCGTTAGCGATTTCATAATTTGGTAGGTTAATTCAACTATAGCCGTGCTGAAAAGTGTCGGATGCGCTGGTGCGTGTGTCCCTATTCACGTCACTTGAAGAAAGTCGTTTTATTCGTTTAAGCTTACTGCTCCCGCAGCTTTATGCTGACCAGGCGCAGATCCGCGGATAGGAGTCTGCAAGCAGAATTGATCTGCGTATCTGCACCTCGTCAGCGTGAATCTGCGGGAACCTTCCGCCGCTCCTCATTTTGTATATTTCACTTTAAAGAAGCCATTTGTTACAACGATCTTTTTCGAAGAGCTGCTGCTTGTTGCGGTAAAGAAAAATGTTCCTTCTATCCAGTCCCCCTCCATTTTAGTGATCACCATTTCACCGTTTTTTCCTGCGTAGAAAGCGGGATCTCCATCGATGTTTACGTCCACCGCATTGTTTTCACCCAAAAGCTTTTTCTCGCCAACTTTTGCAAACTGCCGCTGGATATTCGGCAGGCTGATATAGCTGTTCCCGATATAGCCGATGATACGGGCCGCTTCATCAGGTGGATACATCGATTCGGCTTTCCAGTTTTTGCCATCCATTGTTGCAGTCAGCGTCCAGCTGCCGGCATTGGTTGGAACCGTTCCCGGCCTCGCCGCCGCTATGGCTTTCTGTGTTTGTTTTGCTTTTTCCAGGTTGCTTTGCTGGCTATTGCACGAGCTTGCAGCCAGACTCAAAATGAACAATAAGTAGGAGAGTTTCATGGTTATGATGTTTACGATGACAGACCGGCAATTCCTTCACACCCATTTGAGGGATCACATGAATTAAGAAGATCTTCCGATCCGGATAAATAACGCGGTTTACCACAGGAAGAATGAGTGTAAGTACTTCAGTTCAAACTTACACTGATGATAAACGCTGTCTCCCGGCAATGCGCTCAACGACCATTTTCATCGCTGAACAACCATTTTTTTGTATGAGTGAATTGAACGGTTTGCCATTTTGAAGCTAAAAAGAGTACATTCATAGCAAATTAACCGGGAAAGATGGGTGATCAGAGCAAAGTGTTTGACTGCATCATTGTGGACGATGATGAACTGGACCGGCTGATGCTGGTATCCCTGGCCCGGAGATATGCTTTTATACATATCGCAGGGATTTTCCGCGCAGCGGAAGAAGCGCTGGCGTTCATTCAGCAATCGCCGATTCCTGATATTCTTCTTCTTGATATAGACATGCCTGAAATGAGCGGCCTGGAATTGCGGAACAAATTAACGGACATCCCCGCCTGTATTTTCGTGACCTCCCATCCTGAATTTGCGCTCCAGGGATTTGAAGCTGCGGCTCTGGATTATATCGTCAAGCCACTGAAAGCTGAACGGTTTGCAAAGGCGATGGAAAGACTCGAACAATTCCTGACCCTGCATTATAAAGCGGAATTGCTGGATTATACATTAGGTGCGGATACCCTTTTCATCAAAGATGGTATGAACAGGATCAAATTGCAACTGCACGATATTCTTTACCTGGAAGCGTTGAAAGACTACACAGGTATAGTAACAAGGGAGAGAAAGGTCAGTGTGAGAATGCCACTTGGAAGCCTGTTGAAAGAACAGGGATTCGTCAATTTCGTCAGGATCCACCGCAGTTATGCTATCCAAAGACATTTTATAAAAGAAGTTTCTTCGAGGGGCATAAGACTTAATGACCTGGTGCTGCCGATCGGACGCAGTTATAAGGAAACGGTGGAAAAACTTCTTTCGGTATGAATTGTTTTATCGTCAAACTACCTCTGTCACGGATGAAATACATGCTTACTTTTTTTTTATTCTTCGGTGCTCAGATCGTTCAGGCACAATTGCAGGGGCAGGCACTCATCGACTCGATAGACGCAAGGCTTCCTGCGATGAAAGAAGATTCCAATAAGGTGAAAGCATATAGCAGGATCTCACAGATCTATTACAGCGTAAACCCGGTCAGATCTTTTCCCTATGCGGAGACAGGATTGAAGCTTGCAGAGAAGATCGGGTGGAAACGCGGCATCGCCAATATCAGTAATAACCTTGGATTGTTTATATCGGATACCGGTAATTATACACTTGGCCGTCAGTATTATGAAAAAAGCTATGAACTGAACAAACAGCTTGATTCAAAACCCAACCAGATCAACAACCTCAATAATATCGGTCGCAATTACCAGTTCGAATCAGATTTTACAACGGCGGCCAACTATTTCTTCAAAGCATTGGCTATTGCTGAGGATTTAAAAAGTGATGAGCATATCGCATTGGTTGGCACAAATCTCAGCAGTTGTTTTTACAGGCAAAAGAATTATAAGAAAGCTACAGAGTACGCAGAATTTACGTTGAAGCATGCTAAACTTGCCGGCAGTTCGCGCAACAGCCTGAATGCGCTGATGCAGCTTGGCACTATCCGGGTGGCTTTGCAGGATACAGCTGGTTCTATCCCTTATTTTGAACAGGCGCTGAACATCGCGGAAGAAACAAATAATTACTCTGATATGGCGAAAGTGTTGCTGAATCTTTCGGTAACAGTTTACCCGGATTATACGCGCGCCATTCAATTGATGAAGCGTGTTGACAGCATCGTCAGCCAGATCAACCCTGGTTCCGAAATGGATCTTACCAACAGCTTCAACATGGCAGAAACTTATCACCTGATGGCCAGAAAAAGCACAGGTGCAGCGCAGGCGCAATACAATAAAGAAGCCCTATCCTGGCTGGCCAAAGCAACCGGAATGGCGGGAGAAGGCAGACCTGAGTTCATGGTCAATGCGCTGAAATTACAGGGAGATCTGGAAGAAGACCGTGGCGAATACAAAAAGTCGCTCGAAAGTTTTAAAAGATCCGGTGCGCTGTCTGACTCTCTTTTCTCGCAGGATAAAAAGAATGAGATCGCCGAATTGGAAGGACAATATAAACTGACATTGAAAGACAAAGAAATTGCGATCAATAAACTGATGCTGGGCAGTCAGCGTAAAACGTTGTGGGGATTGGCGGCAGGTATACTATTGCTGTGTGTGATCGGGATCTTGCTTTACCGGCAGAACCGGATCCGTCAAAAGACCAACAGCAGCCTGATGGTCATGAATGAACAGCTGGACAAAGCGAACAAGGTAAAGGCGCAGTTCTTCAGTATACTGAGCCATGACCTGCGCAGGCCGATCGTTAATCTTGTTCATTTTCTCGAGCTGCAGAAAGAAGACCCTGCTGTTTTTAATGAGCAGGAGCAGCAGATGCACCGGCAACATATTGGCGATTCCGCAGCAAACCTGTTGAATACGATGGAGGCCATGTTGCTTTGGAGCAAAGAGCAGATGAAACGATTTGAACCGGTAATAAAATTCGTCGCTGTCGCGGATCTGTTTGATCATATCCGGAATTTCTTTGACCAGGAAAAGGTAGAGATGGAGTTTACTGCAGAACCCGGCCTTATACTGATGACAGATGAAAATTACCTGCATACGATCATGCAGAATCTTACGTCCAATGCCATCCATTCCGCGCAGCATTCTCCTGATGCCCGCATTGAATGGAAGGCGGTAAAAAAGGAGCGTCAGATCATCTTGTCCATCTCGGATAACGGTCCGGGGATTGCTCCTGAGCAGGCAAAAATTTTGTTTGACGATCGTATGGAAGTCAACCGGAAGACAGGGTTAGGCCTTTACCTGATCAGGGATCTTGCAAAAGCTATTAAAGTTGAGGTCGGGGTTGAATCGGAGCCGGGTAAGGGAACTACGTTTGTGCTGTTGTGTTATGCGTAGTCTTGTTATGCGTAGTCTCTAGACTTGTTATGCGTAGTCTCCAGACTTGTTATGCGTAGTCTCCAGACTACGCATAACTTCAAAAAGTCCTTGCTACTGTCGGGTTTGTAACGATCACATAATCTCCAAGAGATTCGTACTTGCTCCAATCGGGGTTGCTGAAATCTTCTGCGGGGAAGCAGCTGATATTCTGGATCTTTATTTTTTTGTTGCTGCGTTGTAGCTGCGTAAAAGTTCCCAACTGATCATCTGTGTGGAAGCGGCCATTCAGGTGAAAAACCTTTGTGTTCTTGTTCTTTTTCCAGTATTTGTAGATGCTTTCGGCCATGGTGGCGTCCCACATTGTTTGCGCGTAATAAACGTTGCTGCTGGTTTGGCGTCCTCCCATGATCCCGGTAAATTTTTCATGGTAGGGGGCATTGGTGGTGTCGAGAGGGAGTTTGGCGAAGTATACTTTTGCTGCTTTGGACAGACTATCGAGACTTTTCAAACCTTTCCTGCTCGTCATGTTCACATACCTGCGCGGAGCATTGGCCGCGATCACTTTTTGTTTTTGCTCCTTCGCAGTATTCACCATTGGCCGGTAATCTTTGTAATTGTTCCATGCTCTGCCTTCTTTTACCAGTCTGTCATCTGTGATCAATGATTGAAGGTATTCATCCAGCACAAGCTGGCAGTCACGTTCAAACATTTCCATGCTCAACGTGACGGTTCCATACTGGCTGAGCAGGGAGCGGTATAAGGTGTCCTGGAGACGATGTCCGATGCTGTCATTGTGTTCTTCACCGAAGAAAAGGACATTGGCGTCTTTTACAGATCCGACAAGGTCCGTTATGGAAATGGTCTTTTTGCTTTTTGTATCGTAGATCTTATAGTGATCGGACCAGGGTGTTTGAGACCGGCTGGTATAGGATAAACCAGCTAGGGTGATCAGTGTGAAAAGGGTTTTTAGCATTGCCGAGTCGGTTTGGTTTGGGAAGCCGGTTCTCTTTTTCCGGATGAGGAAAGGTACTGCGTTTAGATGATTGTCCGGTTGAAATTCCGTTTTGCGGAAGTGCCCGGAACTATCCTACGATTGGACTGCCTTATAAAGGAACGCGGCGGCCCAGCGATACGCGGCGAGCACGGCGGAATGCAGTATATGTCAACGCTGTTTTCGCCGTGCCCCTGCGTCTTCATACCAGTTGGATCTTACCTGGCAGCTATATGCCAGCACCGCCCGGACCGACCTTACTGTATTAATTTATAGCGCAACACCAGTGGAAGATTCACTAACTCTTCCATCTTATTATTCCCGATCTCAAACGTTTTCCCATTCTGCAAAACGATCTTACTGTCTTTATAAACCGCTGGATAAGTTTTTCCATCGTTATAATAATTTCCCGGAACCGGTATGAAATCCTTTCCGCCTAACTTAACCGGCTGTTTCATTTTATCGATGATCCATTCTCCGGTTGACGGACGATATACGGCCATCTCTGCGCGACCATCGCCATCATAATCGCCAGGAACCGGAATGTCTCCGGGTGTATGTTTTACCTGCAACGGTATGTTCCCGAGAGTGCTTTGCCATAGCGAATTGTCAGTTCTGAAAAAGCACAGATCAAGAACACCGTCGCCATCATAATCAGCGGGTACGGGGATACCTTTGGCGTGACCGAACCGTACACTATCCAGCCGGTTAAAATACCAGGAGAGGGTAGAAGGTCGATAAACCGCCGCTTCTGCAAAGCCGTCACCATCATAATCACCGCAAACAGGGATATCGCCGGGTCGGCCTAATATAATTTGCTTTCCGTCTTCGAGGTAGAATTTTCCTTCGGATGGACGGAAAAAGGCGCGATCCGTTCTTCCATCACCATTGTAATCTGCCGGGGCAGGAATGTCGCCTGCTTTGCCAAATTCAATAGCCGGTTGATCATTGATCTTCCAGTTGCCGTTTGAGAAGACTGCGAGGTCTGTGATGCCGTCATTGTTGTAGTCATTGTAACGGGCAACAGTTGTATGATGAAACAATGGAAGTGTGAACTTGCTGTCGGCATCTGTTTCTTCTTCACCTGTGTAGGGTGAAAAAGTACGTACACGAAGCAGGTCTTTAGATTTGGAGAAAGTCATTAAGCGCATCAGCCCATGTCCGCCATCTTTGCGGCTTTGATAGTCGGAAAGAAACGACCTGATGATATTGCCGGCATAACCATCCTGGCGATATCCTTCTCCATTGTCTCCAACATGGCCCGATAAAGTCATGATCACGTTTGGATAACTCTTCAACCGGTCAAAGCGGCGCTGCCCCTGTTTGCTGAATGCCGGAAAGCCTTTCTCATTAGTGCCTTTGCTTTTATTGAAATGGATGAAAGAATGACTGACGAGGATCGCTTTTTTGTCTTTGTATTTTTCCAGTAATGCGCCGGTCCATTTATTCAGGTTCTCGATATCCTCATCGTAGGAATCATATTCGAGGTAAATGACAATAAATGAAAGGCCGCCGGCGTCAAAGAGATCGTAATGACTGTCATTGTTATCGCGATAGTGGCCACCGTACCATTTTTTTCCGTTGAAATGCTCAGAGCCAAAATACTTATTGTAATGTGCTGTAACGCCGCTTAAGGGGTATTGACTTTTTGTTTGATCGTGATTACCGACTGCCATTCCATAGGGAATTCCCTGCGGGTATCCGGGCTGTGGTTTTTCCAGCCGATACATGGCATCGGCTGCGTTCACCCACTGCTGAGGAAGTTTTTCGCCGTCATCCGTAATGTCGCCAAGGTGTATAACATATTTGATCTTTTCCTTTGCGGCGTTCTGTGCGATCCATTCGGTTTGAGCAAAGAACATTTCTTTTTTACCGCCATTCTTTTCAGAGGTATAATATTGCGTGTCGGGGAGAATGGCTATAGAGAATTCATCGTCATCATTCGCTGTCTTTTTCTCGAGGGTAGCGGAGATACACACTACTAAAAGAATAAAGGAAATGGGCGTGATAAGACGATGCAATAAGCGCCTGGCGGGTATAGACATTAGCTGGAAATTTCTGCAAAACTGCGGAAGTGCGTGTTACCGGAATATTAAATATTAGTGGATAAGAAGTACATGTGGGTTGGAGTTTTTCCTTCCGTACGCCCACGGTTGAGACTATGAAGGACACATTTGATCCTTTCTTTCCAAAACATAAAGCAGTTAGTTTGTATCGGCGTCCGGTTATTAGCCAATGGCTTTCAGGTGAAATGATGTTTGATTATTTAGCTGACCAGGCGGCAACGCCGCGTTGTGCTTATCCAGATCCCGCGATTGTAATGTCAATTACCGCCCCTCTCAACAAAGCAAACTCGGCCTTTTAAACAAAGTCAAGCGCCCTGACTCTGTTTAGTTTTGATCTATTAAAACAATCAAAATGGAACAGAATAATTACCAGGGAGCGCTTCAGCAACCGATCAATTCAGGCTTCACTGCCGCCTCTACCGCCAGCGAAGTGATCAATGGCATTGATCTCACAGGAAAGATCGTGATCGTAACTGGTGGCAATACCGGCATTGGCCTGGAAACAACAAAAGTGCTTGCTTCAGCCGGAGCAACCGTAATAGTACCGGCAAGAGATGTTGAAAAAGCAGCGCGTAATCTTCATGACATAGAGAACGTAGAGATCGAACCTTTAGACCTGATGGACCCGCAGTCTGTTGATGCGTTTGCAAAAGCTTTTCTCTCATCAGGCAGGCCATTGCATCTTTTGATCAATAATGCCGGTATCATGTGGGTACCGCTTCGCCGGGATAGTCGCGGTATTGAATCGCAACTGGCAACAAATTACCTGGCTTTGTTCCAACTAACAGCCCGGTTATGGCCAGCATTGAAACAAGCGAACGGAGCACGGGTAGTAAATGTTTCGTCGCAAGGACATCAGTTTGCACCATTCGATTTTGAAGACCCGAATTTTCTGAACAGGGAATATGAAACATTGAAGGGATATGGCCAGTCTAAAACAGCGGTGAACCTGTTTTCGGTTGAACTCGACAATCGCGGCCGATCGTCCAACGTCAGGGCTTATTCTCTTCATCCCGGTGCGATCGGCGGAACAGAACTGGGCAGGGAGGCATCTATTGAATTGTTCCAGAAAATGGGGTATTGTGATGCAGATGGCGTGTTATTGCCGGAAGTGGCGGCACGGTTGAAAACAATCCCACAGGGGGCAGCAACGACCGTGTGGGCCGCAACGAGTCCGTTACTCAACAATACAGGCGGCGTGTATTGTGAGAACTCAGAGGTCGCTTCAATGTCGTTGAACATGGAAATTGAAGACGGCGTAAAGAGCTATTCAGTTGATGAAACGAATGCTAAAAAGTTATGGAAGATGAGCGAGGAAATGACGGGAATTTTTT
The DNA here is from genome assembly GCA_040509495.1 of Chitinophagaceae bacterium. GTDB lineage: Bacteria > Bacteroidota > Bacteroidia > Chitinophagales > Chitinophagaceae > Terrimonas_A. The sequence goes on from JBEVKW010000160.1 coordinate 17,683, forward strand.
TTGAAATAGGTTAAGGCTGGCATATAGAAAATGGCAGCTTGCAAAAGCTGCCTTTCCTTAAATTCAGCTAAAAGTAAATTAAAGAAATAGCTACATGATATTTTCTATTTTTACAGTAGTATTTTCCTTTTTACGCAAATACAAAGACCATAAGCATGGAGTACAAGGCTAAATATATCACAGAAGACATTAAGCTTTCCAGCTATGATGATAAGTTTTTCAAATCAGATATCATGTTCGATCATCACATGCTTGTCTGGTTTATTTCGGGCGAAACAAAGATCATACAGGCAAATGCGACCTATGTGTTCCGGAAAGGAGATATATTCCTGATCCCAAGAAATCAATTGGCCACGATCATCAACTATCCCAAAGATGGCAATCCGCATAAGACGGTTGTGATGCATTTGTCTGTTGAAAGACTGAAAGAGTTTTACTCGAACCGTAACGTCAAACCGGTCCCATTAAAGTTTCCCCGGATTTTCGTTTTCAATGATCATCCTCTTTTGGAAAGTTGCCTTGCTTCCCTGATCCCATACTTTGAGATGAAGGATCTTCCTGAAGATATTGCTGCTCTAAAGATCACTGAGGCGATCAGCATTCTTCGGACGCTTGACAAAGAGATAGATCATGTGCTGGCAAATTTTGAAGAGCCGGGCAAGATCAACCTCGTTGACTACATGGAGAAGAATTTTATGTTCAATTTGCCCCTGGAAAAATTCGGTTATCTTACCGGCAGAAGCCTGACCACTTTCAAACGGGACTTTAAAAAGGCATTTGATACAACGCCGCAGCGATGGCTTACGCAAAAGCGGTTGGAACTGGCGCATTATCACCTTGCAGAAAAGAAAAAGAAACCTGTTGATGTTTGTTATGAAGTTGGATTCGAAAATCTTTCCCACTTTTCATTCGCATTTAAAAAACAGTTTGGTTACGCACCAACGGCTTTGCCCACCGATTGAAGTTTATTTATAAAAGACATAAGTATGCCCTGGAATCCTGATGTGTATAATCAGTTCAAACAAATTCGTTACAAACCATTTTTTGACCTGATGAGTTTGATCGTTGATAAAGAAATGAAGAATGCTGTCGACATTGGTTGTGGCACAGGAGAGCAGACGTCTATACTCTCCCGGAAATTTGAGCATACCGATTTTCTTGGCATTGATTCTTCTGCGGAAATGCTGGCAGAATCGCGGCAATTCGTCAAAGCAAATCTGCATTTCAAGTCATCAACGATCGAGGAATTCGCGGATGCTGATACAGGTTGGGATCTGATCTTCAGTAATGCGGCATTACAGTGGTCGGATGATCATGCAGAGTTGTTTTCGAAACTGATATCCAAATTGAATCCTGGTGGTCAATTTGCTGTGCAGATGCCGTTCCAGAAAGAGAATGTATTGAATGAACTGCTTCTGCAACTGGTGAAGGAAGATCCATTCGCAGGAAAGCTGAACGGTTTTGTACGAAATTCTCCTGTATTAACGGTCGATGAGTATGCAAAGATCCTGTTCAGATCCGGGTTGAAAGAACTTGATATAAGCCTGAAAGTATATCCGATCATCGCGGAAAACGAAACGGAATTGTATGATTTTATTTCCGGTTCAGCACTTGTTCCCTACATGGAAAAATTAAAAAATGAAGAGCAGGAATTGCTGAAAGCTGAATTTGTGCAGCGGATCAAAACTTCTTTTGAACCATTTCCTTCAGTGTATGCATTCAAAAGACTCTTATTGTATGGGATCAGAAATTGATGTGAGGAAGAGGTGTAAACCAGCGGTATAATTTCCTGCCTAACACTTGTCATCATTGCTGCCCGTCAGAAAGCTGCTTCAACCTGAGGCAGCTTTTTCGTTTGCTTCAGCTTGCTGTTATACTAAATGTATCGGTTGTTGTGACTTCAGCCGTTTGGGTTGAATGTTCATTAAACAATACTGAAAAGGAAAGTGCTCAGCATGTTCAATGACATTCCCACGGTCAAACGAATTGCATTATACAGGCGGGAGTGCGCGGTGTTGTATCGATGAAGTGTCAGGGAAAATGTTTTGACAGCGATCCTGAACAATCGTTGAGGTGTTGAACGTAACAGACATCTCCCGGTTGATCGTGTATTGATCCGTCACAGGAGATGCCTGTTCGATACGTTGCAGAGCTATTATTTTTTTTGAAGCGTATTGATGAGGCTATCTTCGGTAGCGGCTTTTAGTGTGATCACCGAATCCAGGATCGGATTTGGAACAGTTGCTGACAGAATATACTGCGCCACTTTCCAGTCATTTCCTTTTTTTATCAGTACTCCTGAGCCGCGGCAGATCTTCATTTGTGTATTAAGCAATTCATCAAACCAGGCGAGGCTTCCTGATTTATCAAAATAGATATGACGTTCGATGGCGGTAAAATCCCAGGCGCGTCCGCGATCAAAATAGGGTTTTGACCAGACTTTAAAGGCCGGCAGGTCCCAGCGTTCTGTGGCGTCTGTACCGGCGAAGATGGCGTCGTCCGTGTAGAATCCAAAATAGCGGTCGAAGTCGGCACGTGCCGCTGCACGATTGAATGAGTCCAGCGTTGCGATGATGACTTTTTCTTCGGCTTTCGTGTCCACACCCGCTTCAGTTTGTTCTTTTTCTTTGCAGGACGGCAGGGTGAATGCGACCAGGAGAAAGTTTACCAGTATAAGCGTTAGGATCTTAGTGGCAGATTTCATGCGAGCAGTTTTGATTGTTGAAGAATTGTTGAACCGCAATATAAAAAATAAAAGGTTGCGGAATGAGAGACCTTTCAACTAAGTCTGTCCTTACAGGCTGTTTTGTCCGCTGCAGTGTCATTAGACTAAGTAAGATGCTGTTCTTTCCCGCAGTTACGGCTAACAATCGATCTTCGACGGACGGTAAGAATGAATAGTGAAGGTGTGAGGTTCATTAATTTGTACAACGAATAGAGGCTGGCCCGTGTAAAGCCTTATCAGGCGAAATGTGAACAGCTTTGATTCAGCATGAAATATTCTTACCTTATTTCCGAGATCCACTGCTCTTTCACTCCCCAATCCTTATTTGGTTTATCTCCCGCAACGATAACGAGAATTCCTCCTTTAGCGATCTGTTCATGCGAGATCCAGTTCCGCATCAATGCTTTCCCATTCAATGTTGCGGATTGAATATAGCGGTTTCGGTTTGACAGATTCTTTGTTTGTATAACAAATGGATTGTTACCTGATCCGATCTTCACTTCATCAAAAAGCGGTACGTTCAGGTAGTAAACCGGCCAGCCTACACATGCAGGCATGATGCCTGTTGCAGCGAGCACATACCAGGCAGACATCGCGCCCGCATCATCATCCATTGTGCGCACGTACGTATCAGGTTTGTTTTCGTAGATACGGCCAATGAACGGATCTATCCCGCGGCTGTTGTCATTGAAGTAATACTGCACAACGGTATCAGCAGCATATTTGCGGACCATGTCCTGTGACTTCCACGGCTGACTGGTAAAATTGTACATCAGCGGTGCCTGGATATCCGTTTCGTTGGCATGATTGTAATAGTCATTGGAAAAAAAATCGTCGAGCTCTTTCAGGTAAGTCGTTTCGCCGCCAGCCTGCTCAATGAGGCCCTTAAAATCGAATGTTACCAGCCAGCGGTATTGCCAGATCGTTCCCTGGTACATTCCACGGGCGCCGACCCTGTCGATATCGTTTTTCGTAAGATCTTTAAAATCTTTGTTCCAGTGCTCTTTCCATTGCATCGCTTTCAATCTGTAATGATCGCTTAATTTTTCATCGCCGGTGATCGCCAGGATCTGGGATAAAGCCCAGGTATCGTAGCTACTTTCAAGAGCTTTATCGGGGTGTGAAAAATCAAGACTGTCTGCTTCTGCGATCAGCGAATCGCGGATTGAGCTGAAATCGACCTGAAATCCTTTACGGTATGCATCGAGCAGAACGACGATCGCATGTTCAGTTCGCACCGTGTTTGATGGTTCATGCTGTGTGGCATAATCTTTTTTACCATATTTATATAAAGCGGCAATGGAGTTGATGATCGATTGATAGCGGACCGGATCCATTAAAGCCAGCAAAGGAAGTTGTGTGCGATAATTATCCCAGATCGCCCAACCATTGTATACAGGTGTATTGCTTTGCTGAAGGCTGCCATCCGTCGCACGATAGCTGCCATCTTTTTCAGAGATCAGGAAAGGCGATTGTATGGTCCGGTAAAGAAATGAATAGAACTTTTTTTCCTCTGCCTGGTTGCCTTTTATTTTCAGGGAACCGAGCTCCCGGTTCCAGTGGGCTTTCGTCTGTTGATGAGCAACCGTTGCAGAAGTGTTGAGAATATTCTTTTGCGCATGTGCTTCGTCTACGGCTGAAAAGGCGATCTTCAATTGTACATCATGAATATTTTTACCGATAGTGGCGGAAATAGCATGATCACCTTTGTCGGAAATAGTTACAGGTTTGTCGAAAGTTATATAATAATAAACCCTGTAAATGCCGGCATTGCAGGTTGTTCTTGAATCGATCCAGCCACGGATCGAATTGTTGGTGACCGTATGTTCTTCAGCAACGAATCGATTGGCTAAAGTATGGCTAAGGTCGATCCTGAAACCCTTCGATGCCGCCGCAGGAAAGTGATAGTCTTCGAGGCCGCCATTTCCATTCACAACAAATGAAGCGCTGATGCCGTTGGTGAAGGATACCGAGTAAAGCCCCGGAGATGCCGTTTCCGTTGTTTTTATCAACTGAGATGAATCTCCAGTATACGGAGTGACAAGGATATTACCACCACTTCCCATACAGCCAACGCCTTCAACGCGATTATGTGTGAATCCGAGAAATGTTCTCGCCTTGTGTTCATACCCCGTATGCAGTTTGGGGTAAGTTTGCGGTGCGATGCTCAACAAACCGAAAGGGTAGGAGGCTGCGGGTGAGAGTTGGCCGTGATCGCCGGAGGAACCAAGAAAGACATTCACGTGATCTGATAAACCTTGGGCTGAGCAGACCTGGATAGATGCGATCAGGATAACGGAGAATAAAGCTCTTCCCGGGAAAGCGGCCATGGTATATGTTGATTTGGAATGTAAAGGTCAATGAGCGGATCCAATGGCAGCGCGACAGTATGTTATTTTTGCGTTATGCCGGGTATCGCAGCGCTTGCTGCAATATCCGGCATAGTATTATTGATGCAGAGAGGGATTACTTTGCGATCAGTGGTCGTCCTTCGAACGCGAGACCGGGCCAGCCATTGATCATGAACTCGCGGATGTTCTGATGATCTGTACCCACCGGACTTTTTAATACAGCCTGGTAATGTTCCGCAAAAAGGTACAGTGTATCCTCTTTGCTCATATTGTTCAGCTCAGCGAAAGCAAATACTTTTGCGCTTCCCTGATTTTGAGTGGCGTCATTATATGTGTCAGTATTCCTGAAAGCCGTTGGCTGATGCTGGTAATAAGTTTCAATGAATGCAATTACATCTTTGAAAGAAGAAGAGTCGTTCTTCAGGTCATTGAGTAATAAGGCAAGTTGTTCTTTCATAAAATATTATTTCGTTTTTTGAGCGAATCCCGAAGATAAGCTTAATCGGGTTAAAAGTATAACAGTTGCGATGTTTAATGGGTTCATTGTTCGGGAGTTTAATGATCTGCCCCTTTAAGAATGGATCCCAACCGGGATAAGTCATCAGATTGTCTGCAACTTTAACGCCAGTAATCCGCTGAGTTTATTAAACTGTTAAACTTTCGCCACCAACGCCTACTTCACTGTAACCCTTTTGCTTTTGATATTCGGCAGAAAGACCGTCATCATGCCGATCAGAGGCAGGTATGCGCAGACGTTAAATACGTATTCCAGACTGGTCCTGTCCGCAAGTTTCCCCAATACAGCAGAACCAATACCTCCCATACCAAACGCCAGTCCGAAGAACAGCCCGGCGATCATTCCGACCTTTCCCGGAACAAGTTCGGTTGCATACACCAGGATGGCGGAGAATGCGGAGGAAATGATCAGGCCTATAAATACTGACAGCACGATCGTGAGCGGTAAGGATACATGCGGCAGTAATAGTGTGAATGGTGCTGCGCCAAGAATTGACGCCCAGATGATACGCTTTCGTCCGAACCGGTCTCCCAGGGGACCGCCAAGAATGGTTCCCGCTGCAACAGCTCCTAAGAATACAAACAGGTAGATCTGTGATTGCGCAACCGTGACATGGAACTTATGGATCAGATAAAATGTATAATAACTGCTCATGCTGGCCATGTAAAAATATTTCGAGAAGATAAGTATGAGCAGGATGCTCATTGCCCCGGCAATTTTTTTAGAGGAAAAAAGCTGTTCTGTGTCAACGGATCTTTTGACCTGGTTAAGTGCTCTTTCCTGTACGTGCTGCTGGTACCATCTGGCGATGAAGGTAAGAACAAGTATACCGAGCAGCGCCACAAGTGCAAACCAGATGATATGAAACTGACCATGCGGAGCAACGATCACGGCAGCAAGGAGTGGGCCGACTGCGCTGCCTGCATTGCCACCTACCTGGAAGATCGATTGCGCAAGCCCTTTCTTTCCGCCCGCAGCAAGGTGCGCTACGCGTGATGATTCAGGATGAAAGATCGACGAACCAATGCCGATGAAAGCCACCGCAACCAGGATCTGATGAAAAGAGGACGCAAAAGAGACGGCCACCAATCCTGTTAATGTAAATCCCATGCCGATAACAAGGGCGAAGGGTTTCGGTTTTTTATCTGTAAATATGCCGACAAGCGGTTGCAGTATGGACGCCGTTATCTGATAGGTTAAGGTGATCAGGCCGACCTGCGCAAACGTAAGATGGTAGGCATTCTTAATAACAGGATAGACAGAGCTAACGACAGACTGAAGCATGTCGTTGATGAAATGGCCGAAGCTGATCGTGAACAGAATACTGTAAACGGTTCTTGTGGCAACGGGTTGTAGTGCTGTTTTGGCAGACATAGTAAAAACAGATCAGTGAGCGCGAGAGGAAGGTTTACAAGTTTAATGGTTTGAGCGTTTCAAAGTTAATAGTTAAAAGCTTCAGGTGGTAAGTTCAATACGCCGGAATTATTCCCCTCCTGACCAGGCGTTGTCTTTCACGATGCCGCTATTACCCGGTGGCACAAGCCTCTCCGGCGCGGGTGGCGTTATCGCGGAACATCCCCCTGCCAATCTCCATTGGGCTGATGCATGATTGCCGCGGCAACTTTCCAATTATTAAACCAATAACTTTTACGGCCCCACCTTACACCCATTTCAACTCTTGTTCACCCGGTTCCGTTAATAAAATGATAATACATAGCCAAGATCTGCTTCATAATTTTAGAACATTCTAATCTGTAAATACTGGTTGCTGGAACATGTTTATATAGTTTTGCGTGCCTCTGGTATGTAAAATGATGCGACTACTTTGTAAAAAATATTCTCAGTATTTCATCGCCGTATTGATGTTGTCGGTACTGTACGGAAAGTCAATCGTCTGTGTGAAGTCGGTTGTGTTCAGTACGCAGTACATGAGTACAGAAGAATATGGCGAAACCTCTTCACCTGATGGAGAGAATGAAAAAGAGGGTTCGGTCAAGAGTTGCAAAAAATCATGGGTTGAGATGGAGTATGGGCAGTTGGTCATTCCTGCCAGCCCTTTACAATGGGCTGCTATTGACCCGATGATGCATCATCATTCTGCCGCGCTGGCCCGGCTTTACCAAAGGGTTCCAACTCCACCGCCGCTTCAGCCAGCGGCTTAGCTTTCTTTCCTTTTATTATGTATTTCCTGCTGGATGGATGTGGATGCAAATGCAGTTACTCCGCAGGTTTAAAATTTTGTGCTCATGAACCATCATGGTAATGGACCAGCGCCCTGGCGCCGGTTGATCAGTATGCTTCATCCTGAACGGGTGCATATCAACTATATTTTTATTTACGCTTTGCTGGGCGGACTCATCAGCTTGAGCATTCCCCTGGGAATTACCGCCGTATTCAATTTGCTGATGAACGGCGCGATCTACAGTTCAACATACATACTCATTGCAGTAGTGGTCATCGGTGTGGTGATCGGTGGCCTGATGCTGATCGGGCAGCTAACCCTTGTTGAAGCCATTGAGCAAAAGATCTTTACCCGGACTGCAATCGAGTTTGCATATCGTCTGCCGAGGATCCGGAAAAGCGAATTGGAAGGAAGTCATCCGCCCGAACTCGTGAACCGCTTCTTTGATATTCTCACGATCCAGAAAGGATTGAGCAAATTCCTGGTAAATATTATCACATCAGGCGTGACGATGCTATTCAGTGTAGTGCTGCTGGCATTTTATCATCCGGTATTTATTGCGATGGGAGCTTTGACCCTGATCATAATGACGGCCATTGTATTGCTGTATTTCAAACGCGGGGTCAATACCAGCATTCAGGAATCTGCTTACAAATACAATCTTGTAGCCTACCTGGAAAATGTTGCCGCTGATCTCGATGCTCATCGTGAGGAGGAGTCAATGCAAAAGATCATCCAGGATACGGATAAGATGAATGCTTCTTACCTGCGTGCCAGAAATGATCACTTCCGTATACTCCGCAAATTTTTTACCAGTTCAGTGGTGATACGTACTGTTATGATGGGCGCATTGCTACTGCTTGGATCCTGGTTTGTTGTGGAGCGCGAAATGACACTGGGGCAGTTCGTTGCTGCGGAAGTGATCATCGTTCAGATCGGCTATGCCATCGAAAAGCTATTCACCAGTCTTGATACAATATTTGACATGGTTACCGGCGCGGAAAAACTTGCAGTGGTAACTGATCTTGAAATTGATGAAAAGCATATCAGCCATGAAGCTCACTAAATCTATGTCCGACGGACGATATTATGAAAGTCTGGCTACCCGGTCAAACCGTGAATTGATGAGTCCGCGGAGAGCAAGACGCATTGGAAGGGTTATGCTGTTTTCACTGCTGCTGTTCATCCTGATGTTGTTCCTGCCATGGCGTCAAACAATTCCCGGTCGTGGCGTGGTGACGGCATTACGTCCCGAAGACAGAAGTCAGACTATTCAGAACCAGATCGGGGGACGGATCGAATACTGGGCAGTGATGGATGGACAGGAGGTGAAACAGGGCGATACGATCCTTGTTATTTCTGAAACCAGCCAATCCTATTTCAATCCTGAATTGCCCGAGCGCTTGACTGAGCAGCTTAATTCTGTAGAAGGCACTGAACTCGCCGCTGATGAACAGATGACTGCGGTCCGCAGCCAAATGTCTGCCCTCGCAAATGGTTTGCAACTTCAACTGGCTTCTGCAGAGAACAAAGTTCGTCAGCGGGAGAACGTGGTAAAGATCGATAGTGCAGACCTCCAGGCGATCGAGACGTTTTATGAGACAAGCCGAGTCCGCCTGGTTCGTTATGAAGAGGGATATAAGAATGGATTGTTCTCGTTAACAGATATAGAAACGCGTCGGTTGAAACTGCAGGAGGATTATGCAAAAGTTGTAAGCGCGCAGAATAAACTGAGTAACTCAAGACAGGATCTGCTGAATGCAAAGATCGAGCTGGATAATATCCGTGTAAGCTACCAGGAGGCGCAGGCAAAAGCGCAGTCGAGCCTTAGTTCCGCGTTTTCGAGTAAGGTAAAGGCACAGGGAGATATTGCCCGGCTGCGTAACGAGATCTCCAATGTGGAGATCCGGCGCGGCTTGTATGTTGTCCGCGCGCCGCAAAGCGGGTTCGTCGTAAAGACCCTGAAAGCAGGTGTGGGTGAGAATATTAAAGAAGGGGAGTCTATCGCAACACTTCAGCCGCGGGAACCCCAGGTTGCCGTTGAATTGTATGTGAACGCAATGGATGTGCCGCTCATCGATGATACAAGCGATGTGCGTTTGCAGTTTGAAGGATGGCCTTCTGTTCAATTCTCGGGATGGCCGGCTGTTGCGGTAGGAACATTTGCCGGTAAGGTTGCGGTGATCGACAGAGTAAGTAGTCCGAATGGTAAATATCGTTTACTGATCAGGCAGACCCACCCTGTGCCCAAAGGAGATGCTGCCTGGCCAGACAGATTAAGACAGGGGTCTGGTGTGTATGGACGTGTGATCCTTCGATCGGTTCCGCTATGGTATGAGATCTGGCGGCAGTTGAACGGATTCCCGCCAAGCCTGGAAAAGGAACCGGGAAAGTAAACCTTGTCAACGCGCGGCAGGCGGCAGGCAATGCGGGATGTCAGGCATTTTATTGAAGGATGTGGGTGGTAAATCCGAAAAGAATGAATAAACGAATACTCAATATATTACCGGTACTGGTGTTAGGCGTCCTGATGCCGGCTTCTGCTCAGGTACGGCCTTCCGGAACGGCGGATACTGTGCCAGTCAGTACAACAAAAGAGATTCCGGTTGACAGTAGCCGGATCTTTTCCGTTCATCTTTTTCAGCAGATGGTATTGAAGAATCATCCGATCGTCCGGCAGGCTACACTATTGAGCGCTGCAGCACGAGCGGATGTAATGCAGGCACTGGGTAAATTTGACCCGCTTCTTGAAAGCACTTTCGATCGTAAAGAGTTTGGTAATACAGACTATTATTCTAACTGGAGCAATCAATTGAAGGTGCCGCTTTGGCTCGCCGGTGCTGATCTGAAGATCGGGTACGATCATTTCACAGGAGAAAATGTCAATCCGCAATACATCACACCAGAACAGGGATTGAGCAGCGTAGGCATTTCCATACCGATCGGGCAGGGCTTTGTGATCGACGCCCGCCGAAATGTTCTTCGCCAGAGTAAGATCATGATGCGATATGCAGAAGCAGAAAGGATCAAACAAATACTGTCGGTCTGGTACGCTGCAGTAAGTGATTACTGGAGCTGGTATCTTGCATTCACTGAATACTTATTACTGAAGGAGGGAGTTGATCTCGCCACAACAAGATTCGTTGCATTGCGTGGACAAACTCTGATCGGAGATAAACCGCCTATTGATACAGTTGAAGCACGCATTACGGTACAGGATCGGGAGATTCAACTGGCCAAACTGTCCATAGAGCTAAGTAATCGCCGTCTGATCCTGAGCAATCATCTTTGGGACAGCACTTTCCTGCCACGTGAATTACCCGAAGACGCCATACCTGAATTGCCTGATGAAAAAACGTTGACGCCTGAGGATGAAAAGATCGACACGCTGATCAGTTATGCATCGGCTCAACATCCCAGCCTCTTAATGTTGCGGGCCAGAGCAGCGAGACTTGACATAGAGCGCTCATACAGGAGAGAGTTGTTGAAGCCGCGTCTGAACCTTACCGGATCACTGATCACTGCAAGAGATCGTTTTGGCGCGTTCAACCCGCACTACTATGACCTGGCATGGCGTAACTATAAAGTGGGGGTTGACTTTTCCTTTCCGCTTTTTCTGCGTGCAGAGCGAGGCCGGCTCCGGGCTGTAAAGATCCAGCAGGATCAATTGGATCTTGACCTGCAGCAGACGGACAGGGAGATCCGCAATGAGATCATTACTTCCTATAATACCTTGCTTGCATACAGAAATCAGTTGGAGATCCAAGTGGCCAGCATCGGCTATCAGCAACAGCTACTGGATGCGGAACAGCAGAAGTACACATTGGGAGAAAGCACGCTTTTCCTGATCAACAGCAGGGAAACGAAGCTGATCGATATGAAGATCAAACGCGCAGAGATGATTGCCGGTTACCAGAAGTCACTTGCGAGACTGTACTACAATGCCGGAACAAGATAAGTGGTCTATCCTCACACCAGTCCGCCGCGCGGAGCGAAGCGGTGAGGATTCGCTTTCTCTTTATTTTAAAGAGATTACTTTCTTTCCGAGGTTATCCAAGGTGTTTTGTAAACTATCAACTACCAGCAGTCATTTTTGATTTCCGTTTCGAAGATTACTGACCTATGGCAACGTTTCTGAAGCTGCCTGTCAACTGAAGATGGCTTTGATCTTCAGGTTCACCTGGCACGCCGGCCTGCAGGTTGGTCGGATCATAGATCAGGCCGGGCACCTCAATCGCATAGTATCCGGAGATCAGTTTTCTCAGCTTATCATATGCTGTGATGGTCAGTGTTCCGCTGAAAGTCGATCCCATTTTGGTGTCGATGATCCTGATCCGTGTGGATTGTCCATGATCGCTGAATGTGTATCGGGTATGTTCGATCCTGTTCGATGGATGATCGTAAGAATAGGTTTTCAATGGGGCTGCCAGTTGGGAACTTAGCAGGCTGAAGGTGACCCCCTCTCCGGTGGCACGATCAATGGTCGGTTCGGCGATAAAGTTCAGGAAGATCCTGTCGTCTTCGATCCATGCGTGCGATGCAAGACCAGCGTTCTCATTGTAAAAAGCTGTTTTTTGAATGTTATTGCGGAGCGGCATGCTGACTGTTCGGGTCATTTCCTGCGTGGCTGGTGGAATAGTGATCTCTTCTTTATCTGCACGGCAGGAGAAAAGGGTACTGGTCAGCAAGGCAGCGGTGATAATACGGATTAACATAAGAGACTTGTTTGAGTAAAGTTATCCAGGCAGGAGAGGTTAAAACGACCTGGTTGTTATCAACTGTGATTTTACATAATTGAATTGCTATTTATGGCCAGGACAGTACAGGAACATAGCATGTGACCGGGCAACCAGTTGTTCACAACACGTGTGAGGCCGTTATAGTTGGATCGATTGCTGGCGCGAAACGGGAAGTGCACAGCGGTAAATAATTCAACGGCATGATCACGACAGATAATCGCACCCTTCCTTATCTTCCTTGATTATGGGAATTCTTTTTCCCATGTAGGAGAACCTCCAGGTGTATAGATCATGTATAAAAAAAATCAGACTGCATTTATTGTTTATTATCCTCCTGAAAGCAGAATAGATCGGTCGATGATTACAACAGTAGTGCAGAGAACGGCAAGTGTTTTGATTATTACGTTAGCGTATTTCTTTAGCTGTAAAGATGTTCATGTTGTAAGAACTATTTTTGTTGTTGACCCGTTTTCTTTCCCGCAAAATCTTAACTCTTTCTAATTTCTTTTTAAATCCGGTCACACGGTGGCTTACGTACATCCATGCGATTACAGCTTAAGGCTTATTAATCATTAATCAAACATTTACCCAATGACCAAACTGTCAACCCTGTGCCTGCTTCTTGCAGGTTCTGTATGCTTCACGTCTTGCGATAAGGATGATAACGATATGCAAAATGCGTCCGGACCGGATATTATGGTCTATGGTCTTACAGAATCGAATGAACTCGTTGCATTTAATGCCCAAAGCCCTTCCATTTTTTCCTCCAGGAAAGCGATCACGGGTATCGGATCCGGCGAGAAACTGATGAGTATAGATTTTCGTCCTGCTACCGGAGAATTATATGTTTTATCAAACGCGAGCAAACTTTACGTGTTGAATACTTCAACGGCTGCTGTGCGCGCAGTTGGATCAGCATTTACACCAGCCCTGTCAGGTACAGTAGCTTCGATCGATTTCAATCCTACTGTCGATCGCATAAGATTGGTCAGTAATAATGGACAGAATTTACGCCTTCACCCGGAGACCGGCGCCACTGCAGGAACGGATCAGCCGATCAATGGCGGAGGCACGCCGTCCATTGGAGGCATCGCGTATACGAACAGCAAGTCAGGCGCTTCCTCGACAACATTATACGATCTCGATGCTTCGAGTGGAAAACTGTTCAAGCAGGAGCCACCTAACAATGGCGTGCTGGTGGAAGTGGGAAGCCTCGGTTTCACTTTTAGCGGACAGGCTGCCTTTGATATTAGCCCGGATAACAGTGTGGCATTGGTAGCCGTAAAATCAGGATCTTCCAATCCCCTGTATACGCTTGATCTGAATACGGGCAAAACGACTGGTATCGGCAATCTTTCCCAGTCACTCCTGGATATTGCGATCCCAACAGATCCGGTAGCTTATGCAGTGGATGCTACTAATAAGCTCCATATATTCAACCCGGCATCTCCAACGGTTGTAACGAAAAGCATAGAAGGATTGCAACCGGGAGAAACGATCCACGGTATCGATTTTCGTCCGGCGACAGGTCAGCTTTTTGCGCTCGGCAGCACCAGCAGGTTGTATGTGTTGAACCTGGGAACTGCCGATGCGGTCCAGGTAGGTGCTATTCCTTTCATCCCTGCATTAAGCGGAAATGATTTCGGTTTTGACTTTAATCCGACAGTGGATCGAATCCGCGTTGTAAGTAATACCGGTCAAAATCTGCGATTGAATCCAGATAATGGCCTTGTAGCAGGCACTGATGGTGCATTGAATCCAGGAACACCGGCAGTGAGCGCTGCAGCATACACAAATAATTTTGCGGGTTCAACAGCTACGAGGTTGTTTGTGATAGATCATACAACAGATAAATTGTATGAGCAGAATCCTCCTAATAATGGTGTGCTCGTGGAGATAGGAGCATTAGGGGTAGATATCACCAGTGCAAACGGTTTTGATATAGGCGGAACCAGCAATAAAGCGTGGGTACTTGCGACTGCTGGCGGAACTACGCGGATCTATACACTAAATACAAGCACAGGGGCATTGGCCGAACCGGTGAATTTCCCGGTTGCAGTTAAAGGTTTTGCGGTAGGACTTGGGTTCTGATATTCCGCAACTGACTGGTGAAAAAAATAATGCAACAGATGTGAAGGACCGCAGTGAGCGCGAAGATTTTCTTTGCCTTATTGTGGTCTTTCACGTCAGTTGTATTTTCTTCCAACGCCGGCAAAAAACATTGCCGTGTTATCGCACTTATTTTCATCGATGAGGTCTTAAGTGTATCATCGTTGACAGGAAACTCAGGGAACTGATTCAGGCTAAGGGTGCTTATATTAAAACTGTTGTACAGACCGGCAATTGCATTATAGACAAAGTCGCGATTTCTGCACTGGATTTCCACTACAACACCTACCTTCACTACGTGAACCACACCCCTAAGAACACTTATTTTGCGAGGATCGCCAAACTGCTTCTGCTGGCAGTTTGTTTGAATGATACTGCCATAGCGCAGGGCGAACAGCCGGCCCCAAAGCGTCCTAATTTTATCAGGCGGCAGGTGAACAGGATCTTTAATGATACAGCGGCAGATCATCAACCCAGTTTGACGTATTATCCATCGTTTGCTTATGCACCTGAGACAGGGATCGAACTTGGTGCTTCTATATTAAAACTGTTCCGGGCAAAACAGGATCCCACAAACCGGCTAAGTGAGATACAGGCATTTGCTTTCTTTACTTTCAACTCACAATATGGATTATGGATCGACAATGCGATCTATGGAGATAAGGATAAATGGTTCTTCCTGGGACGAACAAGATTGCAGCGTTTTCCGCTCTTCTATTATGGGATCGGGTCTGAAACAAAGCCGCACAACTACGCTGTTGTTGATGCAAATAATATCATCTTCAGGCAGCGCATCTTGCGTAAAGTGAAACCTAATTTCTTTATAGGTCCTGAAGTTGATCTCCAGGTATTATCAGATGTGAACTTCCGGCAGCCAGATCAGGATCCGCATGTGTTGCCAACAGGTAGTGCAGGTTCTACCAATCTCGGCTTAGGCGTTGCTGTTGTGTATGACAACCGGCATAATGTATTGAACGTGCGTGAAGGCCTTTTTGCAGAGTTGGCCTTTCTCCAATATTCGCCTGGTTGGGGCAGTAAGTATAAATTCAACAGTATAAATGCTGATCTTCGTTCGTTTCACCGGGTGAGCAAGCGCAATGTATTTGCCTGGCAAATGTATGCAACATTTTTGCATGGCGAAGTTCCATTTAACCAGATGGCACTGATGGGTGGAGATATGGGCATGCGCGGCTATTACCAGGGCCGTTTTCGCGATAAGAACCTTGTTGGAACACAGGCGGAATTCAGGATGCTGCCTTTATCATTCTCCAAAAGAATTGGTGCTGCCGTGTTTGGAGGTGCTGCTGTGGTAGCGCCGAGGCTGAATCATATCCATGCCAGAAATGTGCGTTATTCCGGCGGAGTGGGATTACGTTACCTGCTATTCCCAAAGAAAGATATTTATCTCCGATTTGATCTGGGCTTCACCACCGAAGGTTCGAGCTTTTATATCTATAGCGGCGAAGCATTTTAGAAAGCAAAATTCAACAATAAAAAGTCAAAAGACCTGTTTGCTGATGCGGATAAAATCCGTTGCATCAGGAAGATCTTTTGACTTTTCATTGTTGAATTTTACTTGACGGTTATTGAATTTTTGTATTGAACGTTACCTCGATATCTGTTCCTGATTTATTACTGTCTACCAGGTCTGCAGCGGCTTTACCCGGAGGATTACCCGGATAATGGCGCAGCGTTACTTTTACAGTACCTGTACCGGCAGCTGTGGTAGCCCATGTACTGGTGAGGCCCACCGGTACGCCATTTGCGTCATTATTGAGATTGGTGACGGAAATGTTGCTGCCTGTTGATGGCTTATAATAGAAACGATGCGCATCAGCTTCCGCTTCTACTTCTTCTGTGATGTCTTCAGCAGGTGTATGGGTTTCATTCAATAACTGCACCGCTACCGTATACGTTTTATTAGGAGCAAGTACGATCTCGTCCTGTGTAGGAGCTGCACCGCCCGGCCCGTCCGGATCTCTGAACTGGAAGGTAGCCGCTGTACCGCCACCTACCGGTGTAAAAGTTAGTTTCAATGTCGTGATCACCTCTTCGTGATTCTCTTCTGCGATCTCATCATCCTTACTGCAGGAAGTTAAAAGGCCGGTCGTCAGAAATGCCGCGAAGGCAATCTTTGTCAGTTGTGCTTTCATTTTATGTGATTTTTGTAATGACGAATGAATATATCAATGCGCGCTTTTCTCAAAGCTGATCTTAAGACGGAGGCTGATATTACGACCCATCTCGTCAGTGAAATAGCGCATATTGTTAAGGTAGTCGCGATAGCGCGTGTTCAATAAATTGCGGACTCCTGCACCGAGTGTAAAAGGCCAGCCGCCTACACAAAAGGTGGTCGACGCCTGCAGATTCACCAATTGATAGGCAGCTGGCGGTGCTTTGTAGTCCTGTTTGCCATTTGTTTCATCCGGTGTGCGGCGTTGCCTGTCCACACCAACCCATTCGGCAGAAATATAATTACCCGTGAAAGCTCCTTTGTCTGCAAACGAATAACTGATCTCACCACTCAGCCTGTTTGCCGGCATAAGGATTAACCAGTCACGGGTAGTGCGGTTATATCCGTAAAGAATAGCCAGTTTTGTATTGAATTGAATTTTTTTCAAAGGATTCCAGGATGTGGAAAGATCAACACCCGTCAGCAACGCATCTGTTTGCTCATATTCAAGCAATGGAAATGCACCGGCGATCGTCAGCACCGGACTGTCTGGTCTTGGTTGTTGATAGATGAAATCCCTGATGAAATTTGCGTGTAGTAACACATCCGCATGGAAAGTGTTTTCGGTATTATGAAAACGAATACCCGAAGACAGTGATAAGGAGCTTTCAGGTTTTAAGTTGATATCGCCTTTTTCATAATTGGCAGTGCCATGATGAAGGCCATCACTCAATAATTCATTTACATAGGGAGCGCGGCTGGATAGACTTATTCCGAGATTAAGGTCCCAACCGGAAGCGGCTTTATAGTTCGCGTTCAGGGAAGAAGCAAAGGTGGAGAAACTGAAATCATGATCCAGCGTATCTCCATTGAACTTAAGCCTTCTGGTTTCGATCATTTTATGATCATAGCGAACACCTGCCTGTAACTCCCATTTATGCCGGCTCCATTTCTCTATCCAGTAGCCGCCAAAGGTGTAAGCTTCATAGTTAGGAATGAAATATCTTCCGGTATAGCGGTTGCGTTGCTGCGACATAGCTAAGCCAACCGTTCCGGTGAAATTATTCTTGCGGGGATGTTCCCAGTTCAGATCTTCTGAGACGGTGTAGATCGAAAGATCCAGTTGCGGATTTTTGTTCGTGCTGCTCCGTACGATGTCAAATTCTTCCCGCTGGTTGAACTGCCCTGCAAGGGATAGATTGAACTTGTGTTCACCCGACCGCAGCGATGATCGGGATTTGATCAGCTGATGTTTAACCTGTTGGTATGGTCTGTCTATCCGGTATGTATTCTCTCCGGTAAACACATCAGCGGGTTTTGGAGCGTCGATTGCATTTTGCAGATCGGTAAGATTACCGATATGGGATCCTTTGAAAATGCCAAGTTTGGTAGCGAACTGGCTGTAGAAAAGTTCAGTCTGAAAATATTGTTTTCGCCATCCTGCTGTTACAGAGAAATTACGTTCTTCAGCGCCGGTATTATTCAGGCGATAATCGGGTGTTGTGGCATTGCCGGCTTTCTTGAATGTTCCCTGCAGGCGATAAGTAAATGCAGGAAGGTTTTTCAATTGTTGTTCCCAGATACCGGAGATGACCATCTGACGGTTGTTGGTTGAGTAGCCGGTGTTGATTTCAGTGTTGTATCCGGCTGAAGTACGGAGTGCTCTTGGTTCCACCAGTATTACTCCGGCGATGGCATCGGAGCCATATTTTAACTCATCAACACCTTTGATCACGGTCAGCCGGTTGGCGATAAAAGGATCAATTTCGGGTGCGTGCTCATTTCCCCATTGCTGCCCTTCCTGCCTGACCCCGTTATTGATCATTAAGATCCGGCTGCTGTGCAGACCATGGATGACAGGTTTTGAAATGGTTGAGCCTGTTTGCAGCATCGTGACCCCATTCATTTTGCTCAGCGCTTCCGCAAGGGAAAGACCGCGTGTTTCTTCCAGTTGTTGCCCGGACAGTTCTTTTTTGAAGCCCGTGTTCGGAGTTCCTCGCTTTGCTTCCACCAGTACTTCTCCCAATGTTTTTAATGCATGAGGCAGAAAGATGTCCAGGTGAAGATCCTTTTGCAGATCGATCTCGCGCATTATGGAATCGCAGTTCACATGACTGATCACTACAACGTAGCGGCCGGCGCAAATGCCGGAGAGCCGGAAATCACCGCGTTCATTGGTGATCGTTTGGTATGATGTGCCACGCAGGGATACGACTGCAGAAGCAAGCATTTCTTTTGTACTGGCATCTTCCACATGACCTGACAAAGACAGGTTGCACGGTTGTGCAACCACGATGAATGGGGCAACAATCAATGCTGCCATTACGAATAGACGTTTCACTCCTTTAAGAATTGAATAAACAGAATAGCCAAAGCCCTCACAGGCTTTCGCTTAACCCAATAGTTTATGCAATAGCAGGAGGTCCGCGAAGTGAATAATAAGTGAGATCGGAATGATAAAGCTGAGAAACAGAAACAAGATGATATTGCTCATGTACAAGGAGGGGGAGCTCCAGGCATGTTTCGATGGTTTCCGTAAAAGGTGATGTTGCCACCAGTGTATTGCAATCGCAATTAAATCCGGCCTGGTTGACCTGCAGTTGATCGCTTTGATTAACAGAAGCGAGAACGTCTGAGTGATCCGCCAGCAGGTCATGCCAGTACCTTTTCGGAGTGATACCGGTGAGGAAGATCAGCAGCAGGAAACTGCCCAGGATTGCCCGTATGGTTCGATGTTGACGCAAAATGAAATTGCAACAATGTCGCAAATTTAGGGGATTCGGTTTTACGGGCAAGTTTTATTTGGAGGTCTCATTGTTTTTTAATGTGCAGACGGACCGCGTGAGTGAAGCTGGCACAGCAGCCACGCAATGCGTGCAAAGAACCGCCAGTCCCATTAAGTCAATCTAATCGAAGCTATTCTTTGCGCTCCCAGCAGCTCAATGCGCTACCGCTTGCCAGTCAGATCACGACTCGTTCCCGCCAGGTTCATTTCGCGGCAAACCTTATCATATTCATCAGTAGTTGCTGCCCAACCACATTGGCCTTATTGGTTTGAGAATTGTTGAACGTGCTCATCGATGCATTCTCGCCATCACCTTCCGGCAGGCGATTGACTTTGACATCCTTCAAGCAGGAGAAAATATCCAGTGTAGAAATGATGATCTTTCCTCTTCCATGTGGAATGATGGATAAAGCGGTATACACTTCCGGCTTGTGATCGGAAACCGCCGCCACGACAGGATCTCCATTTAAGATCCGCAGACCGATACGGCTTTTGTTATATGTTGCGAAACATTGATACTCCCAGTTGAAAACCTGTGCCTGCGGTAACCCATTGAAAAGCTCATGTTGTTTGGAAAAGAAATTGCCGCCATACCAAGTAGTACCCATGGCCTGACTTCCCCTGTAATCAATCACTTCTTTCTTTCCTAGATGTG
The DNA here is from genome assembly GCA_040509495.1 of Chitinophagaceae bacterium. Classification (GTDB taxonomy): domain Bacteria; phylum Bacteroidota; class Bacteroidia; order Chitinophagales; family Chitinophagaceae; genus Terrimonas_A. The sequence goes on from JBEVKW010000160.1 coordinate 37,919, forward strand.
TTGCCCATGTTTCTGTATTGCTGACAACGATCAGTGTATTGCCATCGTTCACCCATTCAAGAATGTCTGTTACAAGCGGGTTGCCGGTTTGCTGTGGCTGAAAGGCGCCAATGATCAGGTACTTCCCCTGTGGCCGCCCTGTTTTATACTCTTTGGGTTTGAGATTGACAGACCGGAAATAGTTCGCAAGAATACCGCTCGTGTCTGCGATCATTCCCTCAGCAGGCAGGTCTTTCATGTTGAAGGCAATGGCATAGAGCTTGTCATCTCCGGAAGCCAACAGTTGATCGTTTTTGTATAAGGAAGCACTTACGGTTGTATAACCTTCGCTCGTAGCCGGAATGCTGATACCTTTGAGCAAAAGTTCACCATAGGTATTGCCTCCGGTAACAGACACTGTTTCGCTTTTGCTAATGAGTGTATTTCCTTTTTCATCAACCGCTTTTATTTTCAGCGTGAACTTTCCTTTGAGATCTTTGCGGTTTACGATAAAGAAGTCAGCGATGGAAGTATCACCCGTAGCCATTACTTTCCGGTTGAGCTTGACAGAAACATATAAAGGCTGGTTGTATCGCCCTATGAGGCCGGGATCTCCTTTAAGATTCCGGTAATTGTCAACAATGCCGGAATGGTTTTCAAGTTTCATGCTTTCCCAACCGTTGATCGCATACCCATCAATAAGATTGCTGATGTGCACGTTCTCGATCACCCTGCCCTGGTAGTAGTAAGCAACATTGCCCATAGCCTTCGTCAGGCTGTCTACGTTGGGAAAAGCTTTGCCGAAACCTTTTGCAGTAATAAAATCATTGTAGGCGTCATACCATTTCAGGTAAGCGTCCGTTTCCCATCCGATGTTTTTTCCTGCTCTTAAAATTTCTTCCCTGATCAGTTGAAGCCGCGGAGGGGTACCGATCGCGCCTTCTTCTCCATAATAAATGATCTCGTCTCTATGATCAAAATATTTAGCGTAGTCAGTGGGCTTTTTGTAAAGGTTGTCGTGATATGTTCCCGGCCCGCCGGCATGATGCTGATCAAACCAGCCATAGTCATGAAAGGTATGATCATAGGGAAGAAGGTGCAGTTTGAAACGGGTATCCGGTCCCTGCTTTATATCGCCATTGGATGAATTGTAGGTTATCATCCGTGTTTCATCCAATTGATGCGCGGCAAGCATTTGTATGCTGTCCTGCCGCTGCGGTTGCGCGCCACGTTCGTTGTGCATGTTATAGATCACAAGAGAAGGATGGCTTCTGTCGCGCCTGATCATCCTGAATAATTTTTCATCCCGGGCTGCGAAATAAAAATCTCTCTGTAGTTTTCCCATTTCATCGGTGGCGTTGAACTGGTTAGCCGGAAATTGATTTCCTCCCGGTTCTTCATAATATAATAGTCCAAGTTCGTCCGCATAATCCAATACATTTTCATTGCCGATCGTCCGGTGAAAGTTCAGCATGTTCATGCCTAATCTTTTTGCATCTTCCACCTGTTTCCTGGCGAGTTCGTCGGTAGGTGCAATTCCATTTACTGGCCAGAATCCCCAGGAAATTGAGGTGATGGCGACGATCCGTTTATTATTCAGGAAGAACTGTTTGTCTCCTTTGATATCTTTTATCTCAAACCAGCGGAATCCAAACCGTTTTGTGGCAACGTCATTTGCTTTGTCAGACTGCCATCGCGCTTCGATCGTGTAAAGGTTTGGGTTGTCAGTATCCCAATGCATCGCATTGTTGACACGGATGGTCTGCGTTTGAATTTGCTCTCCCGGTGCAAGCGAAACATTACTGATCTTTTTATGGTAAACCTGTTTTCCCCCGGGCCGGGCTTCTTTTACGATCAGTGAAAGTACTCCACTGGCATCACTGCCCGTGGTGTTGTTTAGTGTGAGAACGGCATCAACTTCATTTACAGCCGGTTTATTTTTTATATAGATGTCGGAGATATAAACAGCGTCGGTGCTTACGAGCTTTACCTTTCCCGTGATACCGCCAAATCCATGCGTCGGATTCGTCCGGTATTTTCCCCACATAAATGTTTGTGAATCGCGCCAGTCAAAGTTTCCATTCGGATCGGTGATGCGGATGGCGATCTCGTTACTGCTACCATACATTACATGCCTGGAAATATCAACTTCAAACGGAGTGCTGTTGATAAGATCATATCCTGCCAGTTTTCTATTTACATATATCTCGGCACGGAATCTTACTGCTTCAAATTGCAGGGTGACACGTTTTCCCTGTAATGCAGCTGGAATGTCAAGACTTGTATAGAACCATGATACACCAAGGTAATTTCCTGACACGCCGAAACTGTTTCCGTTCGCACCCCAGAAGTATTGCTCCACGGTGGCAGGCAATGTGACGGATATTGCTGTCGAAGTTTTCAATGCATCCCAGCCGCCGGTGGGTGGGTTATGTCGTAATTTTTCAACACTGACTGGTGGTGGAAACAAGGTGTCGTCGATCCATTTCGCATCCGGATCAGGTAAAAGTTTCCAGCTATGCAAAGAGATATCCGTCTCTGTTCTTCCCTGGCTCGAAGAATGAAAGGGCAAAAGAAATATAAGGAAGTAGATACAGGGATAGATCTTTTTCATATACGACGCATCCGTTAAGGAAGTAGCGGAAGAAGAAATAGTACGTGCAATCCCGTGCAGGTGCCTGTGCAAACAGGAAGAAGTTGTTGTTGAATTCATATGCCAATTGTCTGCTCTGGTTGTCAGCGATCGTTCGTTGTTAGCAAGCATAAGTACATCAAAAAATCTGGCGATGAAAATGATTTTGCGCAATCGATCCCGGTTGAATGTCCTGTTTATTCCGATTACCGGGAACGATTGCATAGAATTTTTCTTTTGTCTGCTGTTTGTTTCTTCTCCGCAATAGCGGGATGTTTAAATTTGGATATGAAATGTAAAACGATTATTTGCCTCCTGCTCATGATCACGGGCATTACTACTTCATTCAGCTTCAGGGATGAAATTTCGTACGATCTTGTTGTTGCTGCTGATGGAAGCGGCGACTTCATTTCAGTGCAGGCCGCGATCAATGCCGTTCCGGATTTCAGAAAAGTTCCTACCAGGATCCGCATAAAGAAAGGCACTTATAAAGAGAAGATCATTCTTCCGGAATGCAAGCAGAATATCCTTTTTGAAGGTGAGTCGGCCGACGGCGTGTTCATCACCAACGATGATTTCGCCAGCAAGAAAAATCGATTTGGTGAAGAAATGGGCACGTCAGGGTCTTCAGGCTTTTATATCTATGGGATCAATATATTATTTAGGGATATTACTTTCCAGAACACATCCGGACCGGTTGGGCAAGCGGTTGCTGTGTTTGTGTCGGGTGACAAAGTTCAATTCTATGACTGCCGTTTTCTTGGCTTCCAGGACACATTATATACTTACGGAAAAGAAAGCCGTCAATATTATAATCACTGCTATATAGAAGGAACAGTAGATTTTATCTTCGGTTCTTCAACTGCCGTGTTTGATACGTGCATACTATATGGTAAGAATTCCGGGTACTTCACAGCTGCTTCGACGCCGGAGAACCGCAAATACGGGTATGTATTCCGCCATTGCGAACTGACGGGAAGCGGCGTCGCAGGCTCGTTTTTATTGGGCCGTCCGTGGCGACCCTATGCAAAGACAGTATTCATCGATTGCAGGATCGATCAGATCGTTGAAGGCAAAGGATGGAGCAACTGGGGGAACACAGCGAATGAGCAAACCGCCTTCTATGCGGAAGCCGGCAATTCGGGCGAAGGAAGTTCTACCGGAAAGCGTGTAGCCTGGGCAAAGCAATTGCCCGATTCTATAAAAATGAAGTACACTCTCGCTAATATCTTCGGCGACTGGGATCCATTCCAATCATTCCCTGCAACAAAATAATGCGTGTTCAGGAAAACTTAATACTTTATTGAATGAACAGGAAATGTTCTGGCTTGACCTTTGTGCATGCAGGTACAGGTTCCTTAGTTTTAACCGTTGAATCCAACTAACTATGCAGACAAAAGCTAACTCGATCCGGCCTTTTATCGGAGCCAGGGATTTTAATATCAGTCGCAGTTTCTACCGGGACCTGGGTTTTAGCGAAGTGGTGATCGATCCCCATCTTTCTTATTTCGGAACACAGGGTTTTGGCTTCTATCTTCAGAATGCATATGTGAAAGACTGGGTGGACAATACGATGCTTTTCTGGGAAGTGGAGGATGTTGACAGGCAATGGGATGAATTGGTGGCGCTCGATCTCTCTTCGAAATATGAGAACGTACGCCTGTTGCCGGTGCGTGATGATTCCTGGGGGCGTGAGTGTTTCCTGCATGATCCCTCTGGCATTTTATGGCATTTTGGAGAGTTTAAGAAATGAACCTGTCACTACTTGTCGGACCGCAGCCGCTGGCAATTTTTTTTTAGTAGTTGGGTCTTCCCTGTTTTTCCCGATATGTTTTTGCATTCTCGATCTGAGCCCGCAAATTTGCGGTGCGCGGAAATCACGCTGTTTCTGCAAAAGAACAGGATTAAAATTTTTCATTCATGAATGAAGGGCAAATTGTAACGGGTGTAGACATCGGCGGCTCGCATATCACTGCTGCTTTAGTTGATATTGTTGAAAGAAAGATCGTTCCATCCACGCTTGCGCGTTTATCGATCAACGCGGGTGGAGATGTAACAGAAATAATAGATACCTGGAGCAAATGCATCAACCAGCCCCAACGGGAAGGGAAAACTGAACAGGTATGCCTGGCAATGCCGGGACCGTTTGATTACAGGCTGGGTATTTCCCAGATACAGGGGCAGGCCAAATACGAAAAGTTGTTTGGTTTGAATGTGAAAGAACTGCTCGGTGCAGCATTACAATTGCCGCCTTCATCCATCTATATGGATAATGATGCTGCCTGTTTTTTGCACGGCGAAGTATTTGCTGGCAATGCGGGAAGTTATCACGACGACAAAGTGATCGGTATTACACTGGGAACGGGGCTGGGCTCCGCCGTCTATAACAAGGGACGTGCTTACAGCGCCGATCTGTGGAATATGCCGTTCAAAAATAAAATAGCGGAAGATTTTTTGTCGACACGTTGGTTTTTAAAGAGATTTGAAGAAATGACCGGTCAGCAGGTCCACGGTGTAAAAGACATTGCAGCGCTGGTTGGTCAGCACGAAGCGGCTCCGGCCGTTTTCAATGAGTTTGGAAATAATCTTTCGGAATTTCTGTTGGAATTCATCCGTCGGGAGTCGCCTGCGGCGATCGTGATCGGCGGAAATATTTCCCGGGCATACGATCTGTTTAAAGGGCAATTGGAGCCGGCGATACATGGCCATGATCCATCAATTAAAATTCATCTCTCCTCTCTTGGCGAAGAGGCTTCTTTGCTGGGTGCGGTAGGGAGCTGGCATGCTGCTGCGAAAACAGTTGTTGGCGGATTGCAGTGATCCGGTATGGTTTCCGTCCGGATATTTGTAGCGATTTTCTCTATTCATTATATATATAATTACCTGTAGCATGTCTTATTGTAGCGCGATCACCTGGATGACGGATGAAAAGAAAGCAATCCATAAACCGTATCATGATGATCATTATGGGTTTCCGATCCATGATGACAACGAACTTTTTGGCCGGCTGATCATGGAGATCAACCAGGCCGGATTGAGTTGGGAGACAATCCTGAAGAAAGAGGCGGGCTTCCGGAAAGCATACCACAACTTCCAAATAAAAAAGGTGGCGGCATACACGGAAAAGGACCGGGAGCGCCTGATGGCTGACGTAGGTATTATCCGGAACCGGTTAAAGATCAATGCGGCGATTGAAAACGCAAAAACGATCCTCGGGCTTCAGAAAGAATTCGGGTCGTTTGAAAAATGGATAGAGTACCATCATCCGAAAACAAAGGATGAATGGGTGAAACTGTTCAAAAAGACCTTCCGGTTTACGGGCGGCGAGATTGTGAACGAATTCCTGATGAGCACCGGTTACCTGAAAGGCGCGCATTCCGAAGACTGCCCCGTACACAAGAAAGTGCTCAAGGCAAAACCACTCTGGAACGCAAAACAGAAGGCCGGACGCTCAGCTTAACCCGGTCTTAAAATTCAATTTGGCGGATACATACCGCAAAGGAGGCTAAGTAAAACGCTAAGGGCGCAAAGATTTCT